>CAKZKY010000179.1 GCA_937124575.1 uncultured Pseudomonadota bacterium
GATTCCTAATCCGTGTGCCGGGTGTTCGAGTCACCCCAGGGGCGCCAATTCCTCAAAGAGGCGATTGGCCAACCACCCCATCCTCTATGAAGGCCGAAATCATCTCTATAGGTTCAGAACTTCTCTTAGGACAGATCATCGATACCAATACTTCTTATCTCGCGAAAAGACTGGCAGAAAATGGTATAGAGCTTATCCGTTCATCCATCGTTGGAGATCATCTGGATCAGATCGAGGATGCCATTGGCAGAGCCATCTCCCAATCTCACATCGTCCTCACAACAGGAGGGATTGGCCCTACCGAAGATGATCTGACGCGTGAGGCCGTTGCGGCTGTCTTCGACCGTCCTCTTCTTTTCCAACCCCACCTCATGGAACAGATCGAAGCTCTGTTCAAGAGGCGTGGTTTCCGTATGGCAGAAAACAACCGGAAGCAGGCCTTTATACCTGAAGGGGCCATTCCTATTGAAAATCCAAAAGGAACCGCTCCGGGATTTATCGTTGAATATTTGAATGGTGCTCTTATCTCGATTCCGGGTGTCCCATCTGAGATGGAATTTCTGATGGAGACCTCTGTCATTCCCTATTTGAAAAGGCGATTTAAACTCCAAGACCAGATCATACAGTATAAAGTGTTACGCGCCTGCGGTCTGGGAGAGAGCGCCATTGGCCTTCAGATCAGAGACCTGATGAAGCAGAACCAAAACCCTCAAGTAGGAACCCTTGCCTCTTTGGGAGATATTAAAATCAGAATTACAGCCAAAGCGGACAGCCCTGAGGAGGCATCCACGCTCATCAAAAAAATGGAGAACGAGATCCGGAATCGACTTGGATCCCTGATCTATGGCGTGGACGATGAGACGCTTCATGGAAGCGTGGCCAAAGAGTTGGAAAGGTTGGATCTGACACTCTCGCTCGTTGAAACGTTCACCGCTGGAATAATGACTCAAAAATTGGCGAGCACCGCTAGCCAGGCCATGATTAAGGCTATGGTTCTTCCTTCTGAACAATCCCAGTCCGTTTACTTAAAAATCTCTGAAGACGAAGCTCTTCATCTCCGAAACGATCCTGAAAAAATGACCGGACGGTTAGCCTTAGCAGCAAAAGAGGAGACAAAAGCAGCACTTGGAATGGCAACCTATGGAGTGATCTCAGGAGAACAGGGTAGAGGAGAATACCGTGTGGAAACCTTCTATGCCATAGCTACGGATGAAGGGATAGAGAAACAACAGTACTCTTTGGGTGGTGAACTCTGGATGGTCCGAGAAAGAGCCTCCATCATCGCTCTTGATATCCTGAGAAAATATCTGATGAAGATCAAGGGAGAATGAGTCAATGTCCCGTAGAATCATTCAATGTCCTAAGTGCCAAAATGAGATCGAACTTTACCAAAACCCTTTGCCAACAGTGGATATCATCATCGAAATGGAGTCTAAGGGGATCATTCTGATCAAAAGAAAGAATCCTCCTTATGGTTGGGCTCTGCCTGGAGGATTTGTGGACTATGGGGAATCTCTTGAAAAAGCAGCTATCCGGGAGGCAAAAGAAGAGACCAACTTAGATGTAAAACTTGAGAAACAACTTCATACCTATTCCGATCCCAGCAGAGATCCAAGACACCATAGCATTTCAACCGTTTACATTGCAAAAGCTAAAGGAGTGCCTCAAGCTAAGGATGATGCTGTGGAGATCGGAATTTTTAATGAATCCAATCTTCCAGAGGAGATCGCCTTCGATCACCGCTTCATTCTGAACGACTATTTCAAACGAGCTTTCTGAGCGCCTCTTCGATTCGATTAACTCCCTCCTTAATCTCCTCCATCGAGGTGGCATAAGAAAGCCTCTCAAAAGAGTCCGCTCCAAATTCAACACCTGGAACGACGGCCACACGGGCAACATCCAGGAAGTAATCGGCAAGCTCTGTCGAGTTCGAAATCTTCTTTCCTTCGTAAGACTTTCCGTAATAAGAAGAAAAATTCGGAAAGACATAGAAGGCACCCCTCGGCTTATAACAGGAGACTCCGGGAATCTTATTGAGACGATCGACAATGTAGTTCCGTCGTTCCTCAAAGGCCGCCACCATTTTTTCGACCTCTTCTTGGGGGCCTGCAAGGGCCTCCACAGAAGCCTTCTGGGCGATCGAGGTTGGGTTGGACGTACTTTGGCTTTGGATATTGCTCATGGCGGAGATGATCTCTTCAGGCCCAGCCGTATAACCGATCCTCCATCCCGTCATCGCATAGGTCTTGGCAACTCCGTGGACGATGACGGTCCGTTTCTTGATCTCTTCGCCAAGCGAGGCGATGCTGATGAATTTGAAACCATCATAGACAATCTTCTCGTAGATTTCGTCCGAGATGACCAGAAAGTTATTCGAAAGGGCCACCTCCGCAATCCTTTCGAGCTCTTCTTTCGTATAGGCGCTGCCCGTTGGATTGGAAGGGCTGTTGAGGACCAGAGCCTTCGTCTTTGAAGTGATCGCCTTCTTTAGATCTTCGACCGCCACTTTAAATCCGTTCTCCTCTTTCGTCTCAACGATGATCGGAGTGGCACCAGCCAGAGCGACCATCGGGGGATAGGAGACCCAGTAAGGTGCCGGTACGATCACTTCATCGCCCACATCGAAGATGGCTTGAGCCAGATTGTAGAAGGAATGTTTACCACCACAAGAAGCAATAATCTCAGACCGTTTGTAAGTGAGCCCATTATCCCTCTGGAATTTTTTTATGATAGCATCCTTCAGCTCATCGGTTCCTCCCACAGGGGTATATTTGGTAAAACCGTCCTCAATGGCTTTCACGGCCGCTGCCTTAATGTTCTTCGGCGTGTCAAAATCAGGTTCACCAGCCCCAAAACTGATCACATGAATTCCTTGTGCCTGCAACGATTTCGCCTTCGCATTGATGGCAAGGGTTGGTGAGGGT
Source organism: uncultured Pseudomonadota bacterium (assembly GCA_937124575.1). Taxonomy (GTDB): domain Bacteria; phylum Desulfobacterota; class BSN033; order BSN033; family UBA1163; genus RBG-16-49-23. Next base: position 2,925 of record CAKZKY010000179.1, read on the forward strand.
TTTAGACTTTTGGCTCGATTCGATAAGATATTCATCGGCATACCTCCTGAGTCACTTAGGATCGGAAAAGGATCTCCGATATCCGGTTGATCCTTTCTATCCCCTTGACCTCGTGGGGGAGAAGAGGAAGTTCGATCAATTTAATCCGCGATGCGTATTGATCCCTTAGCATCTTGATATAACCCTGTTGCATCTCTTTTCTTACTCGATGAAATTCGCAATCGGCTTCCTGAATCACATAATTGACGATCAGATGGTTCACCTTTAGTTGATACTCATCAAAATCACGAATGATTCTTTCAGTCTGCCTGACACCGAGTGCCTCTGGAATGGTCACGATGATGAAGTCGGTCTTCTGGGAATCCCGGATAAAACTGACCACCTTTTCAGCCAGGTTCTCCCATCCGCTGATGATTTCAAGAAGAGTCCTTTTGCCCTTTTTTAACTTAACACTTTCCTTTAACTTTTCAAAGTAACTATATAAATTCATATAGAATTTTGTTGCTGCCTCTAAATGCCTTAAAAAGATCTGTGGAAGATGGAGCAATCTCAATGTATGTCCTGCCGGAGCCGTATCCCACACCACCAGATCGTATTGCTCGCTCTCCACCAATTCGAGAATGTAATTGAGCATATACTCCTCTTCAATACCAGGGGCTCCGCCAATATATTCGACGAAGTCATAATCGACCGAGGCAAAAGAGGAAACCACCTCATAGATCTCCGGTCCGAACCGTTCTTTCCACTTCTTCAGAACGACATCCGAGCTAATCTCAATGGCAAAAAGATTGTTAACGCCTTGAATGGGGGTCTCCTGATCTCCAATGTTCGTCTCAAAGATGTCTGAAAGTGAAGGGGTGGGATCGCTTGAAATGATGAGCGTCTTTTTCCCCTGTAGAGAGAAGTGAAGCGCAATCGATGAAGCGCAGGTAGACTTTCCGACCCCGCCTTTTCCTCCGATCATGATGAGCCTCTTCGGTTCGTGGTCGAGGCGGATCAATGTGGAATCCATTTTTTATCTCCTGGGGAATTGATTTTATTGAGCTTAAAATTTATAATAAATTGTTTATAAGGTCAAGAACTTTTCGAAAGAATCTTTAAAACTTATGAAGTCTAATGGAGGAGAATCTTGCCGTCGGGAACGATCGAAATTGATTCAGAACTATGTAAAGATTGCCAATTATGCATCTCTGTCTGTCCGCATCGGTTGATTGTAACCTCCGACCGGCTCAACCAGAAGGGATACCGGTTTGCCCAATTTACAGAAAAAACTCTGAAGAAAGAGAGTAAAAAATGTACCGGGTGTGCTCTCTGTGCCATTGTCTGCCCGGAAATTGCAATCGAGGTCTATCGTGGGTAAAGTGTTGATGCGTGGGAACCATGTCGTTGCTGAAGCAGCGGTCCGAGCAGGCTGCCGATACTATTTCGGCTACCCAATCACCCCCCAGAACGAAATTCCAGAGTATATGTCTGAAAGGCTGGCAACTGTGGAGGGGGGAGTCTTCGTTCAGGCTGAAAGCGAAATCGCCTCCGTTCATATGGTGATCGGAGCGAGCATGGCTGGAGGAAGGGTGATGACTTCTTCTTCGGGGCCAGGGATCAGCCTCAAACAAGAGGGGATCTCCTTTCTTTGCGCACTGGAGCTCCCAGCCGTCATTGTCAATATGACCCGAGGAGGACCAGGCCTTGGCAATATCGCTCCGGCGCAATCCGATTATTTCCAATCCACCCGTGGAGGAGGCCATGGCGATTACCGGACGATCGTTCTTGCACCAAACTCCTGTCAGGAATTAGCTGACCTGACCTATGAGGCATTCGACCTTGCGGACAAATACCGGATCACGGTCATCATTCTTGGAGATGGAATGCTCGGCCAGATGATGGAGCCTGTGGAGCTTCCTCCAGAGATCTCCCTTAAAAAGCTTCCCCCCAAAGATTGGACCATCACCGGAGCCAAAGGAAGACCCAGCCGATTCATCCGTTCTCTCATCCTCGATCCCCTCTTAGAGGAGGAACACAACTGGAAGCTCATGAGAAAGTACGAAAGAATTTCAAAAGAAGAGGTTCGATGGGAGACCTACTTTACCGAGGATGCCAAGATGATCGTGGTCTCTTTTGGAATCGCAGCAAGAATTGCCAAAGGAGCCATCAAGAGGCTTAGAGACGAGGGACTTAAGGTGGGGCTCATCCGTCCCATCTCTCTCTGGCCATTCCCTTCTGGGGCTATTCGAGAATTGGCCAAGAAGACGAAGTACTTTTTCGTCTTTGAAATGAACATGGGCCAGATGGTCGAGGATGTGAGAATTGCCCTTGATGGGGCAGGGGAGATCCATTTTTACGGCCGCCCGGGAGGCATTATTCCCATTCCTCTTGAAATTGCACGGGTGATCTCCAGTCAATACTATCAGAAACGATTAAGGTGAGCTGGATCCATGAAGAAAGTATTTTCCAGACCAAAGTCAATTAAGAAGGCCTACTTCCATTACTGCCCAGGATGTGGTCACAGCATCATCCATCGCCTCATTGGCGAGGTCATTGATGAGATGAATATTCAGGATAAGACGGTCGGCGTTCCACCCGCAGGATGCGCTGTCCTGGCCTACTACTATTTTGACGTGGATATGGGCGAGGCCTCTCATGGAAGAGCAGCGGCCGTGGCAACTGGATTGAAGAGGGCGCTTCCAGATCGCATCATCTTCACTTATCAGGGAGACGGAGATATCGCTGCCATTGGCACAGCCGAAACAATCCATGCAGCCGCCCGTGGAGAAAACATCACAACGATATTCGTCAACAATGGGGTCTATGGTATGACTGGAGGTCAAATGGCTCCGACGACCATCCTGGGCCAGAGCACAACCACATCCCAAGGTGGTCGAAAAGAGAAAAGGGATGGCTATCCCATCAACCTTAGCGAAATGCTCTCTCTGGCACCTGGGAGTGCCTATATCGAGCGGACGGCAGTGGACACACCCGCCAACATTCTAAAAACGAAAAAGGCCATTGCAAAAGCCTTCCGTGTCCAAATGGAGGGATTAGGGTTTTCATTGGTAGAGATACTCTCCTCCTGTCCCACCAACTGGAAGATGAATCCAGAACAGGCAGTGAAATGGATGGGAGATGTGATGGTGAAACATTTTCCTCTGGGTGTTTTAAAGGATGTGACTGGAGGCAAGAACGATGCTCGTTAAAATGATCTTCTCGGGTTTTGGAGGGCAGGGCGTCATCATGATGGGCTACCTCTTCGCCATGGCTGGCATGTATGAGGAGAAAAATGTCACCTGTCTGCCTTCTTACGGAGCAGAAGTGAGGGGTGGGACCGCCAATTGTACGGTTGTCCTTTCCAATGAAGAGATTGCTTCACCAGTTGCCTCAGAGCCGGATATTGCGGTCTTTATGAATCAACCTTCCTTAATCCGCTTCCAGAACCAGATTCAATCGGGAGGTACTGTCTTTCTCAATTCCAGCATGATTGAGACCAAACCCATTCGGGGCGATATTGAGATTTTCGAGGTCCCGTTAAATGACTTGGCCAAACAGATCAAGAGCGACAAGGTCCTCAACATCATCATGCTGGGCGCCCTGATTAAAAAGACTGGCCTGGTATCCCTTTCGACCATAACACGTGTATTGAAAGAGAACTTCGGACAGAAAAACCCATCTGTTTTAAAGTTAAACGAGTCAGCCTTACTGTTGGGATATCACTATCTAACCTAAAAGGAGGAATTGCATCATGCCTGTCAAACAGATTTCGGTCAGTCTTGAAAATGTCCCAGGAAAACTCTCCGAGATGAGTGAGTATTTGGGAGAAAATGGGATCAATATAATTGCCGTGAGTGTCGTTGACGCCTCAGATGTCAGTGCGATACGCTTTGTCGCTAACGATCCTGAAAAGGCAGTCAATGTCCTCAGATCTCACGGTTACTCGATTAAGGTGACGGAAGTCCTTGCAGTGGAGGCACCCAATCATCCAGGAGGGCTCAATGCGGTCTTAAAGCCGCTTAAAGAGGTCTCGATCAATGTCAATTATCTCTATACCTGCCTGGGAAGGGGTGAGAAGACCGTGCTCATTGTGGGTGTGGACAAGATGGAGGAGGCGATCCAGGTCCTGAAAAAGAACTGGGTTCACATGTACGACGAAGAATTGTATAAACTGTAAACCCCGTTCTGAAAGCTTCGACAGAAGCTAAGCTTCTCATGGCGGAGGCCGTGACGGGCTTTCTAACGAGGTGAACCGGAATGTTGGAAGATTGAAATCATGGAATCTTGGATAAAAATGGAGGGTCCTAACCCGTTCTTTCACAATTCCATCTTTCCAGTCTAAAACAATTAGGCGTAGCTGTGCAGGCCGGCAAGCAGGTAGTTGACGCCAAAGTAGGTGAAGAGGACAGCCACAAAGCCGATGATCGATAGAAAAGCCGATTTTCTACCCTTCCAGTCCCTTGTGATTCGAGCATGCAAAAATGCCGCATAGATGAACCAGGTGATCAGTGACCAGGTCTCTTTCGGATCCCAACTCCAGTAACTTCCCCATGCATAATTAGCCCATGCTGCACCCGTAATGATACCAAGGGTCAGCATCGGAAATCCGATCACAATCGATTTGTAGTTAATCTCGTCCAGAATCTGAAGAGAGGGAAGCCATGTCCTTTCTCGGTCAGGCCCCCTTTTTTCCCGGATTAAGTAGAGGATGCTGATTCCAAAAGAGACAGCAAAAGCGGCATAGCCGAAGAAGCAGGTTGTCACATGGATCGTCAACCAGTTGCTCTGAAGCGCTGGCATGAGCGGTGTAATCTTCGGGTTGATGGTTGGAATGATGGAGGTGAGGGCGATCGTCAGAAAGGCCAGAGGGGTGATGAAGATGCCGATCACCTTCTGTCGGTATTTGAATTCAAGGATAAGGTAAATCAGAACGATCGTCCATGAGAAAAAGACCAGGGATTCATACATATTGGAGAGAGGGATGTAACCATATCCAGTCAGGTGAGTTTCTTGCCAGCGCCGAACCAGGCCGGCAGAATGGATGATCAACCCTGTGACCAAAAGAAGGCTGGAGACCATTCCTGACTTTCTGTTTTGGGTGACGGTGAAGATAAGGTAACCCAGAAAACTCAAAAAATAGATTCCCATCGAAATATTAAAAAGGCTGTGACTTAAAAGAGAGAAGACCATCTATGACTCCATCAGGAATTGTTCTTCAATCAACATGTTCTCAAGTTAACAGACAATTGTTAAATTGTCAATTTAATCACCTTTCTTTTCTTGAGAGGATAAACGTTAAAAAAGCTTTGGAGTTCAAATGGATAATTCCTAATTTTATTAAGACCTAAATTGAGCGATTTTATTAAATTTCATTGTAGCGCAAACCCTTAAGGGTTGCTTTTAATGGCTACCAGAGGCAGGCAAGCAAGGCTAAAGCCTTGCGCTACATATCACCCTTTAGGTGATTAGAAACCCTAACAGGTTCTCGTAACCAAAGCGGTTTTCAAAAAGAGCCGCCAATTTAGATAAGGGATATTTACCTTGATAAAAAGTCGAAAACTTTCTGAGAAAACTGGCTAACCTGTTAAAAAAACTTAAGAATTAGACAGTCTAAAATTTTTCTTGACATTTCAATTTATATACTGTATAAATGATAACAATCTATTAAATCATATTTATAATAATTAAAAAATGATAGACTGTACAGGTAGAATGTATGGACAAGATTAATGAGATGAAAAAAATAGGATGGATAAGCAGCCTCGAAGTTCTTAAAAGAACCGGAATCTCAAGGGCAACCCTGAACAATTACATCAAAATGAACATTCTGCCAAAACCTATTGTCAAAAAGCCTGATGAAGTTACTGTTCGGGCGCGGATGTTAGGCTATTTTCCTGAAACAGTTATTGAGTTAATTGAACAGATCAATCTACTGAAGCGAAAAGGTTATTCAATGGACCAAGTTATCGAAAAGCTCGGGAAGTTCGGACAAAGCCCTTTTCAGCCCGAGGAAACGGTTACAATAAGAGCACCTCAGCCTGAGATGCCATCCACAGATGGCTCAACTCCCCAATCCCAACCTGTCCTCGCTGATACGACGGTCAGCTCATCGCGGGATTCCCTTAATGTGACAATCAACGATATTCAATGCCCTGCCTATTTACTCAACAACAATTTTGAAATCGACTGGATCAATCAGCCGGCTGAAGACATCATCTTTCACCAGAAAATACATACGATTAAGGAGCCGACCAAACGAAATATTTTCCGACTGCTGATGCACCAAAACTTTGAAAGCCCCCAGAGGATACAGGATTTTTTCGATTTCCATCTACGCTTTCTCAAGGCGAGGATGTCAAAGGATGATCTGGAAAAGTTCTATGAAGGAATTTCTCCGAGCGAAGTGGAGGCCCTGAGAAATCGATATGAGCGGGTCGATCCGTGCACTCGGCAGACCGTTGATAAGAGATACTTCAAGTTATTGAATAACAAGGGGATCACCATATCCAATTTTACCTATTACATGGTTTTCCGGGAAGGAACGCTCTTCATTCATGCTCCCTTAGATACTTCGGCTCAGGGAATTATGGATCTGTTCTCCTGTCGCTCAAAAGTGATCAGCGACCTGCTCCGGCAACGGATGCCAACGCTGGTCTCGTTTTGCGTCCTCGTTGCGGATCTCCAGAATTCCGTCCGGATCTGTGCTGAGCTCCCTCCCGAAGAGTATTTCGAACTGATCAACCAGATATGGGCCTGCGTCGAAGGTTCCTTCAAACAGTACTACGGGACCTATGGAAAGCATATTGGTGATGGAATGCTTTACTACTTTCTCAGAGAACGGGATAACAAGTACATCATGAATTCCATCTCTTGTGCTTTGGAAATCCGTGAAAATGTCAGGAAACTGAACATGGACTGGAAGATACGCAGGGGTTGGTTCAATGATCTTTACCTCAATATCGGAATTAATGAGGGGCAGGAATATTTCGGCACAATCCCCTCAGCCCCCAGCGTTGAATTTACAGCACTGGGCGACTCTGTCAATATTGCAGGACGTCTTTCTGAATTTGCCCGCTATGGTTCCATCTGGACCACTAAGAACCTCATCAACAAACTTGCCGATGAAGAGAAGGCCGGCATTCGCTATGGCATCCGGCGGAAAGATCTGGATCGTGAGATTTTTATTGAGAGTTCCTTCAGCCGAATCATCGATCTGCTTGCAGAATTGAATGAAAAGAACAGTAAATTCATGGATATTGCAACGCTTCCGGTGACAGAGATCATCAGCAGACGTTAAACCTTACCATTCAATCCTTCACCACTCCGATCGGTTTTCAAAGCACCTTGAAGCTTATAAGAAATTATGCTAATTTTTATCTGCAAATTGGGGAATGATTAAGGCGAATCAGATCAACCCATTCGATTTCATCTGGTTGGGGGAGCAGGTATGCACGTAGACGAAAGCAAGAAGTTCGATAAGAGAAATATCGAAAGAAATATTAAGGACGGGATCATCACCCAGAAAGAATATGAAGCCTATTTAGCCAAATTGCCCGATGCCAGTGATAAGATCTTCATTCCCGAAGAAGATCTGGAAGAATCTGAAGAGGTCGAATCCACCGAAGAGAAAATCACCTCCAGAAAAAGGGGAGGAAAGAAGAAGGCGGCTTGAGGTTGACCGAAATGCCTATTTATGAGTATCGCTGTAATCAATGCAAAAAAGAGTTTAGCCTATTATTTCTCAATCTGAAGGAGGTATCGAAGGCACAATGTAAGTACTGTAGCAGCAAAGACCTAAAGAGGCTCATCTCCTCTTTTTCGGTCCACCAGACCGAAGAAGCGCGTCTGGCTAACTTTGACACCTCTAAACCCAGAGGAGACGATTTCTATAAAGATTCGCGAAATATTGGGCTATGGGCGAAGAAAAGGATGAGAGAGATGGGGGTTGATCTGGGGCCCAAAATGGATGAAATCGTTGAAAGAGGTCGAACCGGGAAGATTTTAGAAGACTACGAGAAGTAAAGAGAGATGGAAGACAGAGATTACTATAAAATCCTTGGTGTTTCGAGGAATGCCAACGAGGAAGAGATAAAAAAGGCCTACCGAAAGGTGGCGATGCAATACCACCCCGATCGAAATCCTGGGGATAAGGAGGCTGAAGAGAAATTTAAATTGGCTTCAGAAGCCTATGAGGTTCTAAGAGACCCCCAGAAAAGGGATATCTACGACCGATTCGGAATCGAAGGGCTGAGGGGAACCGGGTTTACAGGCTTTAGGGGGTTTGAGGATATTTTCTCAAGCTTCAGCGACATCTTCGACGATTTTTTTGGATTTGGTACCTCTTCGAGGCGGCGTGTAAGACCTCGCCAGGGAGCTGACTTAAGATACGATTTAAAGATTTCATTCTATGATGCTGCCTTTGGAAAGGAGGATGAAATCGAAATTCCTCAAAGAGCCGTCTGTGAGGACTGCAATGGAACGGGGTGCAAAACCGGTACATATCCGGCTCAGTGTCCAAATTGCAAAGGGACTGGTCAGGTCGTCCGCTCCCAAGGTTTCTTCACAATCAGCACTACCTGCGGCCAATGCCATGGAGAGGGAAAATATATTCCTCATCCCTGCAAAGAATGCCGTGGCTCTGGATGGGTAAAGAGAAATAAGAGGATCAAAATCCGTATACCTCCTGGCGTTGATACTGGCTCTAAGCTGAGAATACGAGGAGAGGGAGAAGCAGGAGAGAGGGGTGGCCCCCCAGGAGATCTTTTCGTGTTCCTTTATGTGGAACCGCATGAATTCTTTGTCCGGGATGGGGATGATATCGTCTGTCAGATACCGATCAGTTTTACACAGGCTGCCCTTGGAGCAGAGATTGATGTCCCTACACTCAATGGAAAGAAGAGTCTTACCATTCCAAGAGGAACAGAGAGCGGAGAGACCCTAAAGATCAAAGGTGAAGGCTTTCCAAAGATCAAAGGTTATGGCAGAGGCGATCTCATCGTTCAAATATTTGTTAAAACGCCAAAAAATTTAACGAAACGGCAAGAAGAGATCTTAAAGGAATTTGAAGAGATAAGCCTAAAAAAGGGGAAAGAGGGCGAAAGCTGGAGGAAATTTTTCAGATTTGAAAGCTAAATTTAGAGGATTAATTAAGAAAGTTTACATAATATATCTTATCAGTCATTAAGGTTCCTATTTTGAAATTAAACCTATCTGGGATTATCCTTTCTGGAGGCAAAAGCGCTCGGATGGGCATGGATAAGGCCTTCATTAAGATTGATGGCATTCCAATGATCCAGAGGGTCTATGAAATCTTTCAGCAGATCTTCAACGAAATCATCATTGTCACCAACCAGAAAGACCGCTATTCAGACTTTAGGGCAAAGGTCGTAACCGACCTCATTAGAGACTGTGGTGTTCTCGGAGGACTATACACAGGACTCTACCATGCTTCAAACTTCTACTCTTTTTGTGCCGCTTGCGATATGCCTTTTTTGAAAATTCCACTCATTCGGTTTCTCAGTGATTTCACCGAAGGATATGATGCCATCGTCCCTAAAACTGCTGATGGGTTGCAACCCCTACACGCCATCTATTCAAAAAATTGTTTAAAGCCCATACCGACCATCATTGAATTGGGAAAATATAGATTGACAGACCTCTATCCTCTGGTCAATACAAAGATCGTCGACGAATCCGAATTCATCCATTTCGATCCACAAAAAGAATCTTTCTTCAACATCAACACACCTGAAGATCTAAATTTCATCAAAGAAGAGACGAAGGCCTATTCATGAAGTGGAAACGGACTCTCTTTACTATCTTAATCTCCCATATCTTTATCGGGCTCTTCTTTCTTCAAACGATCTGCGCCAGACCGCTTGGTGAAGATGAGAAGCTGATACGTGTGGGAACAGGCGCCTTTACAGATGGTTTTTACGATATTGCCGAGAAACAGTTCTCACAATTCCTCAAGGATTATCCAGACCATATCAAATTTTATGAAGTCTGCTACCTCTTGGGAAAGACTTTTTATGACCGGGACAAATTGAAAGAATCCAAATCTCTCTTCCTAAAGATACTTAACGAGAATCGGCAATTCGAATATATGGAGTACCTCCTCTTCTGGTTGGCAGACATCGAACTGCGATCAGGAAATAACGAAGTCGCCCGAAGATATCTCACATCCCTGGTCAACCGATATCCGAAATTTGAAAACCTCGATCAAGCCCATTACTTTTTAGGTCTCATTGAGTATGGGGCGAATCGGCCCTCGCAAGCAGAACTTCATTTTAAAAGGGTTTTAGCCCTTTCAAAAGAGAACGAGCTCATCCAATCTTCCAATTTCTGGCTGGGCATCTTATTCTTTAAACAGAACCGGTTTGAAGAAGCGACAGGCATTCTCCATCTGGTCATCTCGGACCTTAAGTCCAATGCCTCATTATTTAGAAAATATGCCTTTCTATGGATCGGTGAAGCCTGGTTAAAATTGGGGAAGTTCGGAGAGGCCAAACGCTCTTACGCCGCTTTTATCGAACGATTTCATGGGGATCCTTTTGTTCCAAACGTCTATTGGAAACAGGGTTTCTGCGATTATCGAATGGGTCAATGGAAAGAAGCCATCGAAATCTTTCAATCCTTCAAAAACCAATTCAAAGATTCTCCGCTCCTTTTCCACACCCACTATCTCTTAGGTGAGATCTTTCTACTTCAAGGGGACCATGCGTCCTCCATCAAAGAGTTGAATACCCTTCTGACCCGATCCAAGGAGAATCCTTTTTGGGGTATGGTTTTTCTCTCTCTCTTCTGGAACCAAATTCAACAGAACGATTTCCCAGGGGCTAACAAAGTCTTCCAGAGGCTCCAGAAACTAACCCGTTTCGATGAAGAGAAGGCCATGCTTCAATGGATCAATGCAGAGATTCCATTTATGGAGGGCAAGGTTTCAGATGCCCTCCCCTACTATTTTAATATCCTGAACACGAAATATCGTGAAAAGGCACTCTGGCGTATCGGAAAGGGCTATTTTTTTGAAAATAAATTCAGGGAGGCCATGATCAATTTCGATATTCTCCTTTTGGAGTTTCCGAATTCACAAAATACGGATGAGACTCTCTTCTTAAAAGGGGAATGTCAAGCTCAATCTGGAAACTGGACTCAGGCGCTTGAAACTTATGAGCTTCTTGTTCGCAAAGATAGCCGACACCACTGGAGACTCTATGCGTTGACCCAGATGGGAAATATCTACCTTTCACTCAAAGATCTCTCGCTGGCAGAGAAAGCATTTAAGAAGGTGATCGAAGATTATCCCCAACATCCCCTCTGTTTTTATGCCGCTTTTCAGTTGGGTAAACTTTACTTTAGGCAAAATAATATCTTGGAGGCGATTCATTATTATTCCATGATCCTCAAATCGGGACGGCCAGAGCTATTGGGTGGAGCCTATTTCAGCCTCGGTGAAATATTCCATCAGCAGGAGAAATACGATAAGGCATTTAAGAATTTTGAAATGGCTTTGCAATTCCTCCAGGAGACTTCTCCGTGGTTCTTTTTGACCCATCTCGAAATCGGCAATCTCCAGAGGAAAAATGGCCAGTACGAAGAGGCCAAAAAGTCCTATCTTACCATCCTGAGTCGCACAAAAGACGAAGATCTCAAAAGGGCAGCCTCAGAAATGCTCCGTCTTATCGAGCCCGAGTAATTCCATTGAGAAGATGGGGGATATGACCTTTTAATGAAAGAAGTCAGCAAAAGGACTGGAACCGATCAGGAAGATATTTTTATCCGAAAGATGGAGATCGAAGACCTGGATCAAATCCTCCCCATTGCCGTTTCCACTCCTTTTAATCCCTGGACCAGACATATGTTTCTCGGCGAGATGGCCAATCCTTTTTCTCATACTTTTATCATGAATAAAAAAGAGAGTTCTGTGGGGTTCAATTCCCCTGTTGGTTTTATCTGCTTTCGCCATATCGAAGAGGAATCTGAACTCCTCAATCTCGCTATTCATTCCTCGATGCGCCATAAAGGGTATGGAAAAAAATTGATGAATTTCTATCTCGAATTTTGCAATCAAAATGGGGTGAAGAAGTATTATCTCGAAGTCCATCCCTTAAATAGCCCTGCCATCGCTCTCTATGTCTCGTGCGG
>CAKZKY010000180.1 GCA_937124575.1 uncultured Pseudomonadota bacterium
CCGAAGGCAAAGGAGTTGGAGAGCACAACATTGACCATCATCTCTCGGGAGTTTCCCGGCACATAATCAAGATCACAGTCCTCATCCCCCTCCTGATAATTTAGGGTGGGAGGGATGAAATTATAAACGATGGAAAGAACAGATGCCACTGCCTCGATCGCACCTGCAGACCCCAAACAATGCCCAACCATGGACTTGTTGGAACTTATAGGAATGCTGTAGGCCCTTTCTCCAAATGCCTTCTTAATGGCAAGGGTTTCAACCTTATCATTCAATGGTGTTCCTGTCCCATGGGCATTGATGTGATCAACCCGCTCAAGGCTTACCCCACCCTCTCTCAGGGCTTCGGCCATAACTCTGGCTTCAACAACCCCATTGGGCTCAGGCGCTGTGATATGATGAGCTTCACCACCGATTCCATATCCAAGGAATTCAGCATAAATCTTTGCTCCCCTTCTCTTTGCCTCTTCTTCGTCCTCCAAAATTAAGATGGCCGCCCCTTCGCCCAGAGACATCCCTGTCCTTTTCCTGTCAAAAGGTCTGCATGGCTTTGGATCCATGGCCTTGAGGGAATTGAATCCGCCAAACGTCAGTTCACACAGGGCATCACTGCCCCCACAAACTACAGCCTTGCATCTACCACTTCGGATAAGATCAGCTCCATAGCCGATGGAGGTCGCCGACGAGCTACACGCTGTGGTAATGGTGGCTTTAGGTCCTGAAAATCCGAACCTCTCTGCAACTCGACTGGTTGTAAAACTCGGGATAAAAGGAAGGATGTGATAAGGGTTCGATTTTCCCTTAAGAAGAACATCTCGATGATAGGTTTCTGCCTCAAACATACCTCCTGCGCCCGCACCGAGGCAGACCCCTATTTCCTCTTGAGAATAGGATACGATTCCAGAATCCTTAACCGCCTCTTCAGCCGCAATCAGACCCAATTGATCCGTTCTCGAAAGTTTCTTCAACTCCTTCTTACCAAAGAATTCGCCTGGTCGATAATCCCTGATTTCAGCTCCGATCCTCGAGGGATATTTGGAAGTATCGAAAAGGGTAATCGGCCCAATTCCAGACCGACCTTCTCTGAGGGATTGACGAAATTCTTCCACATTCTTCCCAATTGCACAGAATACACCCATTCCTGTAATGACCACTCGTTTCGTTTTCATTGCACTACTTCGATAATTAGGGACACTTCCCTATTTTGAATGCAATGTAGAGCGAACCTATTTAAAAATAGGGAAGTGTCCCTAATTTAGATGATTCCGCCATCCACGACGATCGTTTGGCCGGTGATGTAATTTGAGCGATCGGAGGCTAAAAAGAGGACGGCCTGTGCCACTTCTTCAGGCTTTCCCATCCGACCCAGGCTGGATGATTTGATAATTGCCTCCACTTTCTCTTTGGGCATTCTCGAGATCATTTCCGATTCGATCAACCCTGGAGCCACTGCATTAATATGAATATTGAAATGTCCTAATTCCCGTGCAAGAGATTTGGTGAAGCTAATCATCCCTCCTTTGGTAGCCGCATAGTTTGTCTGTCCGGCTGTGCCAAGAATTCCGCTTACCGAAGAGATATTGATGATCTTTCCTTTCTTTTCAGGAATCATCTTTCGAATCACTGCCTTACAACAATAAAAGAGGCTGTTAAGATTCGCCTTCATCAAAGAATCCCAATCCTCATCACTCATCAGCATGAGAAAGTTATCCTTGATGAGTCCCACATTGTTGACCAATATGTCAATTCTCCCGTATAAGGCAAAAGTCTCTTCTACCATCTCTTTCACTTGATCGAATTGGGTAACATCCGCCTTAAAGAGACCAATGTGAAGACCTTTTGATTGGGCCTCCCTCATTAGTCCTTCAGCAACAGCCACATCTTTTGAAAAGTTGGCAACGACCTTGGCGCCTTCCTCTGCAAAGAGGAGAGCGATCGCCTTTCCAATCCCCTTCGTCCCTCCTGTGACAATCGCCACTTTGTCTTTAAGTAACATGGTTAACCTCCGATGAAGTGCCTAAAGTGGTCTAAAGTGCCAAGTGAACTAAAATTGAAAAAATATCAATTTAAATTGTATCAATTTAGTGTTTTAAAAAAAAGAAGTTTATGATTCAATGGATTAAAAGAATCATCATAAAATCCCCCCAATCCCCCTTTGCCACGCCGTCTGTGGGGATAAAAAGGTCAGGAGGTCAGGAGGGATTTTATGAAAGGTTTTTCAAAACCTTTAAATGTTACAAAAAATTAATTTTAGTCACTTTAGTTCACTTAAGGGTTTCATCCTTGACCTTTTCATCCTTCCCACAAGTTCCCATAGCGGTCCACGAACCTTAAATTTTCTGATCTGCTCCATCAGATTCGGTGAGATATTGATCTCAAGCCCTTGAACAATCCACTGCCTTCTCTTAAGAGTCTCTTCTCGGACAATCTCCTCCAACCTTCCCTTCAGTAATGGAGAAATATAGAAAAAGGGGGAGAGGAGATTCGTTTCTTTCTCCAAGATCCCTTCTAATCGTGATATTCGTTCTAGTTCCGTTCCGGGATAGATCCGAAGACCAAGCATGGCAATGACTGCCGTTGGCTCGAGTCGATCCATCAATCGGAAAGATTCCTGAAGCGTCTCCTCGGTCTCCCCCGGACCTCCAAAGAGAAGATAATGGCAATGGTTCATATTGAGTTTGATACAAAGTTGCGAAGCCTTTGTGACTTCCTCCACTGTGAAGGATTTTCCATAATTCTTAAGCATCGCAGGTGAACCCGAATCCGTGCCAAACTCAACTCCTCGACATCCCGCCTCTTTCATCCATTTCAAAAGCTCTTCTGACAAAAAACCTGGATTGACGAAAGCGCTCCATTGGATTTGGAGCCTCTCCTCTACCATCCTCCGACATAATTGCTGGGCAAAGGAAGGTGGATAATTGAAAATGTCATCCACGAAGTAGAAATAATCCGCTTCTTGCTCTTGAATAAGATAGCGAATCTCCTCGATCACATCCTCTACGTTCCTCACCCGCACCTTTTTACCCTCAAGGAGTGGATAGGTGCAGTAGATACAGGAAAAAGGGCAACCCCGTTTTGTCTGCAGGTTGACCATCCCGCCTTCCTCTAAGTAACGTCGAGTATGGAACAGATGGCGATCCGGAGTTGACAGGGTAGAAACCTGAGCGCCATGAATCCATGAAGGCAGGGGTTTCGCTTTGATGAGGAGATGGGGAGATGGGGAGATGGGAAGACTTCTTTCGATGGAATTAGCCAAGGTCGGCAGAACCTCTTCTCCCTCTCCCACAATTCCAAAATCAACATCTAAATATTCAAGGAGTTCATGAGGAGCGAGCGAAAAACCCGAACCACCTATAACCAGTTTGGCTCGAGAGTAATGGCGACAAGCTGAAATCACTTCCTCCGCATCCTGAAGATAGGAGATAGAGGTAGGATAGGTTAAGTTGTCTAAATTTCTTAAAGAGAGTCCAATGAGCTCGGGTTCAAATTTAACAAGAACCTCCTTTAAATCTTCTCTTACATTTTGAGAAAAACAGAGATCCATCACCTCGATACAATGGCCTTTTTCTCTTAAAGACCCGGCAATATAAGCCAGTCCTAATGGAAAAACCGGAGCAGGCATTCGTTCACGATTGACAGAGATGAGAAGGATCTTCATAAAAACTCAGCCCCTTCTTTTATAACGCCAATCCCCTATAACCAAACACTAAATAGGCTCCAGTAACCAATCAACAAATCCAATTGAAATATTCTGGTTATTGGGGTTTGGATGATTGGTGATTATTTGGCTATTGGGATTTGGGCATTTTTAATTCTTCGGATCATATCCATCTGGGCGCCTCGGAGAACGAAATTGGACATCAGGAAGAAGAAAAAGTGATTCTTGGGCCCCCAGAGAAGGCGCTTTAAGATTGACCGTGGAGAACAGGTATATTTCTGTGCCCAAAGGTACCCGTCCTGGAGTTCCTGAACCGTCATCTTTTTAGGCTTAAAGACGACGTGACTCATATCATAATGTGACCAATCATTGTCAAAAATCCTTCCTTCTGCTTCCAGCCGCTTTCGAAGCGGCGTCCCTGGAAAGGGAGTGAGGATGGAGAAGGTAGGAAGTTCAATTCTATTTTTCTGGACAAATTCCACCGTCTTTTTAAAAATGGTTTGGTCATCCTCATCGAATCCAAACATAAAGGCACTTTGGATGCCAATACCATGGCTTTGAATGATCTTTACAAGATCTCCCAGTTCCTCCGCTGGGACAAACCTTTTGGAAACCCCATTTAGGTTTTCTTGAACCAACGATTCAAAACCGATAAAGAGCGAAACACATCCGCTCTCTTTTGCTTTTCTGAGAATCTCTTCATCCATCGCAATTTGGATGGTCGTAAACCCCATCCATCTTACTCGATGGCGTTTGAAGATCTCAAAAAGATTCAAGGCATAATTCTTATTGGCGGTGACATTATCATCGGTAAGAAAAATATATTCTCCCTTTTTCTTGATAAAGGAAGATAACTCTTGGTCCACTTCTTCTAACGAGCGAAGCCGGTAACGATTCCCATTCATGATGGGAACAGAACAGAAATCACACCGGTTGGGGCATCCCCGGGTTGTTTCAATGGCCCTGAAGAGTGAGTGATGATGTCTACTTAAAAGGTCCCTTCTCGGAAAAGGGAGTCCTTTCAGTTCAGACCAATCACTATTCTTGTAAAAGGGCTTAAGCCTCCCTACTTCGAAGTCGTTGATGAGTTGATCAAGGATCCCTTCAGCCTCTCCGATTAAAACCGAATCGGCATGTTCTTTGGCCTCTTCTGGTAAAAGACTGGGGTGAACCCCACCGAGGATCACTTTTACCCCTCTTTTACGAAAGTGGTCAGCAATCTCATACGCCCTCTTAATGACACAGGTCAATCCCGTAATTCCAACCAGATCGACATCGGCTTCTAGGTTCACCTCGTCGATCACTTCATTGACAATTTCTACCTTGTAATGCTTGGGGAAAAGTGCGGCAAGGAGGGTGAGACCTAACATAGGAAAAGGGTAAAGGGTATCATTGGAAAACTTAACCCCTCTCTCCCGAGGAAAGATAAGAAGAATCCTTCTCGATTTCAGATTACCGATGGCGGATTGCCGATTCAAAATCTCTCCTTATCTAAAAATGAATTTCCTTCTTCCACCTCTCGTCCCTCATCTCTCATCCCTCATCTCTCATCCCTCGTCCCTCTAAATTCGGCTGCCTCCAAGGCCGCTTGGTCGCATTTTCCCACACATAACGTAAAATGAGCCGGTAAGCCATTCGTTTAAAGGGATTCGGGTTAAAAAATCCACCCAGCAGGATTCTCGGTTGTGTATAGTACTTCTTCAGATAAGCCTGGTGTAGACGATGAACCTCTTCTGCGGATAAGAACTTCGTATCCATAATGGGATGCAT
>CAKZKY010000181.1 GCA_937124575.1 uncultured Pseudomonadota bacterium
TTTAAATTTGAAATTTTTCTTACCTAACTACCTATCTATACAGGTAACAAGGAAAATTTTTTTTGTCAAGCCCGCTGTCAGCCCTCTAAATCGTATCGGTATTTCCCCGACTCCACTTCGAAGATGTACTTGTCCCCACGGTGAAAGGCATGGAGGACCTCTACAGGGATGTTTTTCGCATCGTAGATCACGCTTTCGAGAAAGATTCCTGGAGAACGGGGAGGGACTTCCAACAACCTGGCATCCTCGTTGGATAGAAGGATGGCCCGAAAGGTCTGAATCGATCGGTGAAGCTCCACGTGAAACTTTTTGGTGAGGAGGTGATAGAGCGAACCCGTCAAACGCATTTTCAAAATGGCTTTATACTCCTGATGGGGAAGGTAACTCCTTTCGATGACCAATGGGATCCGATTTCCCAAGCGGAGTCGCTCGGTGAGAATCACCAGTTTCTCTTTTCCCAACATCAGTTTTTCGGCGACATCCGATGGTGCCTCGATCACAGACTTGTTGAGAAGTCGGGTCTGTGGAGTTACTCCCATCTTGATCATATCATCCGTAAAACTGGAGATGTGCTGAAGGGTATATTTGACAGGTTGAATGGCCCGACGGATCACAAAGGAACCCACCCCATTCTTCTTCAGAACAATCCCTTTGGCCACGAGATCGGAAATCGCTTGCCGGACCGTGTTGCGATTGACCTGAAAGAGTTCGGCCAGTTTTGACTCCGAGGGGAGTTTATCGTTTACGGTATAACGCCCCTTCTGGATCATCTCGATAAGCCATTGGCTGATCTGAAGATATTTGGGAACGCCCGGATCGAGTTGAAATGTCTCTGCCATATCTCGCTTTCCTTTAGGGTTTAACCCCATGGCTCGCTAAGACGATCTATTTCGATGAAACCATTCCCGTCAAACCAGACCGACCGGTGATGATCCTCATAACGAGAAGCGCTCCTACGACGATTGCCACCACAACCGTGCACATGGCATTGGCACTGGCCGTTCGACCATCCACATCGAGAAAGATGATCTCAATGGCCGCCAGCTTGATCGTCGCAGAGATGAGAAAGATGACCGCGCTGATCGTCGTCATGGCCCTCATGAAGAAGAAGGTGGCTGTTGAGAGAAAAGCCACTCTTGAAAGGGGAAAAACCACCCTTGTAAAAGTCGAAATCGGTCCGGCGCCGAGACTCAAAGCAGCCTCCTCGATCGATTTATCAATCTGTTTCAAATTAGCAATGCTCGTCAGCACCCCAAGAGTAAAATTGCAAATGATGATGTTGATGATGATGATCCAGATCGTCCCATAGATGAAAAAGTATGGCTTGTTAAAAGCCAGGACATATCCCAGCCCCATCACCACGCCAGGGATGGCCGCAGGTAATACGCTCAAGGTATAGAGCACCTGTTCTCCTCGCGGTTTCTTCTTCTCAATGATATAACCTGCGAGGAGAGTCAAGGAAGCGCCGGCAATGGCTACAACGATAGAAACCATAAGGCTTGTCCAGATCGGCGCATATTTATAAGCGATCATCGTTCGAAAGGTGCTTTCAGGAAGAATCGATACCCAGAAGTTTGTCCAAAGAGGTGCATGGGCTCCCAAGGATGGAAAGTCGAAATGTCGGAGGGTCAGTGAAAAATCATAGGGCCAAGTTTTTACAAAAGACCCCAAAAAGACAGTGGCAAAAACGATGAGAATGCAAGCACAGATCAATCCACAATAGATCGTAAATCCTATCTTTTTGAGAGGTCGAGAGGGCTGCAGAAAGGGTCTGGCCTGGCCGCTGATCAGGGCATAGCTTTTTCGTGTCAAGTAATAGTTGATGACGAAGGCGGTGATGGAGGGGATGAGGAGAATGACGCTGATCGTGGCTCCAAGGTCGAAACGCTGTAACCCAAAGACCTGTGAGACAATCTCTGTGGCGAGCACGGAGTAATTGCCTCCGATCACCACGGGGATTCCAAAATCGGTGATCGTGAGGTTAAAGGTCAGTGCCGCCGCACTGGCAATCCCATACTTCGCCGAAGGAAGGGTTACCTTCCAGAAGGTCTTCAGCGCAGAAGCTCCCAAACTCTGGGCGGCCTCGTCCAATCGGGTATCCACCGCAGAGAGGGTTGTGTAGAGGATGAAGAGGGCATTCGGAAAGCAGTAGAGGCATTCTCCCACAATAATGCCTGTGGCTCCATAGATGTTCCAGTCCGTGCCCAAGAGATATCGAGTGATTAGCCCGTTTCTCCCAAAGAGGAGGATGAGGGCCAAGGCCTGAATAATGGTCGGAGCAATCAGAGGGAAAGTAGAAATCGTATAAAAAATTCCTTTGCCTGGCATGGTTGTTCGGGTCAACCCATAAGCGAAAAAGAAGGCAGTTACCGTGGTGATGATCATCGTAACCACAGAGACAAACATGCTGTTGGTGAACGACCTGAAGATCCGCGGGCTTGAAAAATAGGCCACATAGTTTTGGAGGGTAAACTTCCCTTCCTTTAAAAAACTGAGCCGACAGATGTCCATCACTGGATAGAGAAGAAAAAACGCAAGAAGGGCTAAGAAGAAGAAAGTGGCGATGCCCGTGGCGATCCTATCCGAACCCAAGGCGAGGGTTGAAAAAGACGAGGAAACTCCGTAAGAAGGGCTAACCTCCCGATGATTCATAGCTCAACCTCTTCGTCTGGATAGACCAGAAAAGACTCCGGAGGAAAATAGAGGAGAATCTCATCACCCTGTTTGAACCCTCTCTGCTCAAAGGTCTTCTCAATGATATCGGAGATCACCTCTTCTCCATCCATATTAACGACCAGTCGGACAGCCGCTCCTAAAAAAGTGACCACGTCGATTCTGCCAGGGATCAAATTGGAGGCGGCGAGGTGATGGGTCGGTTCTCCGAGCCGGAAGACCTCAATCTTCTCCGGCCGGATGGCGAGAATCACCTTCTCTCGAACGGAATGACTTCCCTGAGCAACCACGAATTCCCGTCTCTCTGTCTTCACATGGTCATTGATCCGAAGGCCCTTAAAAAAGTTGGAGGTCCCTACAAAGTCGGCCACAAAGTTTGAACTTGGGCATTTATAGATATCGATGGGTCTTCCCACCTGTCGAAACTGTCCCTTCTCCATCACGACCACTCGATCAGCAATCGAAAGGGCCTCTTCCTGATCATGCGTGACATAGATCATCGTCTTTTTCAATTCCTGTTGAAATCGTTTAATCTCCGCTCGCAGGCGAACTCTGATCTTGGCATCTAGTGCGCTCAAGGGTTCATCTAAAAGCAGAACCTGTGGATCGGGTGCCAAGGCCCGGACCAGTGCGACCCTCTGTTGCTGTCCTCCACTTAGCTGTGCTGGATAGAGTTTTCTCCAATCCCTAAGCCCCACAAGGTCCAACATCTCATCGACTCGGCGGGCAATCGCCTGCTTATTCATCTTTCTCATCCTGAGACCAAAGGCAATATTCTCTTCCACAGTCATATTGGGAAAGAGGGCATAAGATTGGAAGACGATCCCAAATTCCCTCTTCTGTGGGATGAGATGATTAATTACCTTACCATCGAAGATAACATTCCCTTCGGTCACGGTCTCAAATCCAGTAATCATCCTGAGGACTGTGGTCTTTCCGCAGCCGCTTGGCCCAAGGAAGCAGATAAATTCTCCTTCCTCGATTTCAAGATTGACCCGGTCCACAGCCGTAAGCGTTCCATAGCGTTTTGTGAGATTCTCCAATCTGAGATTTCGCCCCATCTTTCTATCCTGCCCTTAGGAAATTCTTATCTCCCCTCTAAAGTAACACCATCCAGCCTCCCCTTATAACTCTCCTCCTTCCCCCTCTTATCATAAGAGGGGGAAAATAGATGCGGGTGTTAGATTGGGAGATGTGGAGGGGTTAAAAGGGAGAAACCACCCCCACCAAAGTCAGAACAACCTAAATTACAAAGGAAAAACTGATGAGCTGTCTATAAAGCTTTTAATGAAATTTGGATTCTTTGTCAATAAAAAAGGGCATCCTGCCCTCTGCAGGATGCCCTCTCAAGGATCTCTTTCTCATTTCAAGAAGAGGCTCTCCCACTTCTTCAGGATCTCATCCCGATTCTTTGCCTGCCAGGCAAAATCCATTGGATAGAGTTTGATTTCGGATAGTTTGGGAAGGTCCGGTCGCGTCGGAATGCCAGGGAGAGTCACTCCATATTTGAACTTTGAATATTCTCTCATTGCGCTTTCGCTGATCGCCCAATCGAGAAACTTCTTGGCCGCTGCCACATTCTTTGCCCCTTTGAGAAGGGCATTGGCTTCCACTTCATAGCCCGCTCCTTCAATGGGGAATACAAATTCAACTGGGAACCCCTGTTTTTTTTGCTCTGCCACCACAAAGTCGAAAGAGGCGCCTACTGCGAATTCACCAGCCGCAGTCATCTTGGCAGGTCTTGATCCGCTCTTAATATACTGGCCCATATTCTTATCCAGTTTCTTTAGAAATTCCCAGCCATCCTCTTTTCCCTCTTTAGCCCCATACATCTGGAGAATGCTTGAAACCTGGAGAAACCCTGTTCCTGAAGCAACTGGATTAGGCATGGCAATCAATCCCTTAAATCTCGGATCGAGTAGGTCGTTCCACCCTTTGGGCATTGGAAGCCCTTTCTCTTTTAAAACCTTTGTGTTCACACAGAAGGCGGCAATATACATATCAATTCCCACATAGGCAAATCCTGGATGAACAAACTTTTTCTCCAGCTTCTCAACGCCTTTGGGCTTATAGGGTTCTAGCATTCCCTTAGCAACGAAATCCTCCATGTTTGTGACTGCCCATCCCCAGATGAGATCTGCTTGTGGATTGGCTCGTTCGGCTAACATTCTGGCCCCAAGTTCCCCTGTGGAAAGCCGAATGACATGGATTTCGAGGCCTGGAAGATCCCTGAGATAGGCTTCTCGATATTTATCAATCTCATCTGTCTCTAAGGAGGTGTAAACGACGACCTTCTCCTTAGCCATCACATTCCCTGAAAGAAAGATCACCAATAAAAGACTTACCATCAACATCCACCCTCTTCGCTTCATATGCTTTACCTCCTGTGTATTTGAAATGATTGCATTCAACAACCCTATCCAATAAATTTAAGATTTCTCACCCCCCTTCTTTAGCTGTCGTTTTTAAAGGTTCGCGATCAATGATAAATTTTATATCGAACCCAAAACTTTTTGTCAATCCTTTTTTGTTCAAAAAAGATTGACAAAATATCTTTTTTCAATTAGTCCTGTCTGCATAGATAGGTAGCTTAATGAAATTGTTTTGGGGCTACGGTGATGACGCCCGTTTCGGCTATTGGCTAAGGTGAAGTGTCAACCCCGTTAGAAATTCCAGTGGTTGCGACTTGAAACCAAACTGGACATTATTTCTAATGGGTTAAAGAATTGTGAGACGTCAAACGTAGCCTTTTATTAACGATACGGGCATCGTTACCGTTGAACGAACCCCTTATTTTCTATAAACAACGGAGTATCTAACTCATGAAAAATCAGGCGCGCGTGGTCATCATTGGAAGTGGAATCACGGGCTGCAGTATCGCCTACCATCTTACAAGAATGGGATGGAACGATGTCATCCTTCTTGATAAAGGAGAGCTCACCAGCGGTGCCACTTTTCATGCGGCCGGGTTGGTGGGCCAGTTGCGGGCGTCCGTCAATATCACAAAGATGCTCAAATACAGTGTCGAACTCTATTCAAGGCTGGAAGAAGAGACCGGACAGCACACAGCATGGAGCCCTGTAGGTGGTCTCCGGATCGCCTCTTCAAAAGACCGAATGGAGGAATTGCGTCGCTCTGCTGCAATGGCAAAGACTTTTGGTCTTCCCATGGAACTGATCAGTCCGAAAGAGGCTTGTGACCTCTTCCCGGTCATGACAAAAAAAGGAATCGTTGGGGCCGCCTTTCTTCCCACAGATGGTCAGATCGATCCGAGCGGTGTGACCTATGCCCTAGCTCAGGGAGCAAGAAGCAGAGGGGCAACCATCTATACGGATACCCGTGTCACTGGGATCAGATTGAAGAATGGTGCTATTGATGAGGTCCTCACAGAAAAGGGAAATATCAAAGCAGAAATTGTAGTCAACGCCGCAGGGATCTGGGCTCCAGAGATTGGAAAGATGGTGGGCGTTGCCATTCCACTCATCCCCATGGAGCACCAGTATATCATCACAAAACCGATCGAAGGAGTAAAAAAAGGAATGCCCACGATGCGGGACCCTGACCTTTTGGTCTATTTCCGCGAGGAATTGGGTGGTCTCATCATGGGTGGTTATGAACACAATCCCATCCCATGGGCTTTGGATGGTATTCCCAAAGACTTTACCAAAACACTTCTCAAATCGAACTACGAACATTTCGAACCCCTCTCTGCTTTAGCCATGAAGAGGGTGCCCTGTATCGGTGAGGCTGAAATCATCACCCTTCTTAATGGTCCAGAGGCTTTCACCTCGGACGGCGACTTCATCATGGGAGAATCACCAGAGGTGAAAAATTTCTTCGTTGCTGCTGGTTTCTGTGCCCATGGCATTGCGGCTGCAGGAGGAGTGGGCAAAATGATGGCCGAATGGATCATCGAGGGAGAGCCGAGTCTCGATCTCTGGCGTCTCGATATCCGACGTCTCGGTCCCCACCATCGAAGTCAGACCTACACAGTCCACAGAGCGATAGAAATTTATGCCCATCACTACTCCATGAACTGGCCCTATGAAGAGATGATTTCAGCAAGACCTCTTCGAACAAGCCCCCTTTATGAGCGACTTAAAAAGGCAGGAGCCGTTTTGGGCGAAAAGTATGGCTGGGAACGGCCCAACTGGTTTGCGCCGAAGGGAACGCCTCCAAAAGACAGACTGGGTTGGGGCCTACCAAATTGGTTTGATCATGTCGGGAAAGAACACGAGGCGGTTAGAACAAGGGCGGCCGTCATTGATCAGACCTCCTTTGGAAAGATCGACGTGAAAGGCCCTCGGGCGCTCCAGTTCCTTCAGAAGTTAACCGACAATCAGATGGAGAAACCGATTGGTTCAACCACTTACACTCAGATGCTCAACGAAAGGGGAGGGATCGAGTGTGACCTAACGGTGAGCCGAATTAGCGAAGACCATTTCTATCTTGTAACAGGAACCGCTTTTATTAAACACGACCTTCAGTGGCTAAAAAAACATCTGCCTTCAGATGGCTCTGTCTCAATCGAAGATATCACTTCTTCTAAGGCCTGTATCACACTCTGTGGGCCAGAGTCTAGAAATATTTTGAAGCAACTGACCAGAGACGACATCTCAAATGAAGGATTCCCATACATGACCTGTAAGGAGATAACCATAGGTAATGCTGCTGTCCTTGCCATCCGGATTACCTATGTGGGCGAATTGGGATGGGAGTTACATGTACCCACAGAATACGCCTTGCATCTCTACGATCAATTCTGGGAGGTGGGAAAACCTATTGGCTTGGTCAATGCCGGTTACCGATGCATCGACTCCCTGCGGCTGGAGAAGGGATATCGTTACTGGAGCGGAGACATCTCTCCAGAATATACGCCTTTTGAGGCTGGACTCGATTTCTGTGTAAAATTGGACAAAGGTGACTTTATAGGCCGCAAAGCCCTTCTAACTCAGAAAGAAAAAGGATTAACTCGCAAACTCTGTTGTTTTACGATCGATTCAGGCCCACTGATGCCAGTTGGTAAAGAGGCCATCCTGGATGGAGATAAAGTAGTTGGCATTGTTACCAGCGGAGGATTCGGACACACGATCAAAAAACCCATTGCCTTGGGATACCTTCCCATGGATTATTCAAAACCGGGCACCCGATTGCAGATCGAAGTAGCCGCAAAAAGATACGAAGCCATCGTCGAAAAAGAGCCTCTCTACGACCCGGAAAATAAAAAGGTGAAGGGGTAATGGAGAGATTAGGATATCCGAATCATTATCTGAAAAACCTTAAGTCATGGATGGAATGAACGACGAGATCAGCCACCTTCTCCAATTCTTCCCTCGGAGTCACACCTCCCTCAAGAATCCCGATAGTTAATGCAACCCCTGCCCTCTTCCCCATGATCATGTCTGTTACCGAATCCCCTACCATCACCGTCTCATGGGGAGAAACCGAGAGCTTTCGACAGATGGTGAAGATCGTTTCAGGATGGGGTTTGGCCGGGTTCACCTCTCCCCAGCAGAGGACCATATCGAATAAAGTATCCATTCTGAGGTGATTAAGAATTGCTTCTGTATCTTTACGCTCATCATTCGTTGCCAGGGCTGTTTGAAATCCAATCTTCTTAAGTTGAGAGAGGAAATCTTGAATGCCTTCAATTTGGACAACATTCTTCCGCCAATCATCATCTCCGTCTGCTTCATCAAAGGCCTGAGCAACCCATTGTTTTGCTTCATCCCAAGGGTATCCATGCTGATAAAGCGCCATCGTCCCAATAATGATCTCATCCGACCGAGGGGAAACGGGACAGGGCCCCCTTGGATCGACCTCTCCACTAACCGGATCGATTCCCCATGATCTTAGGAGAAAGGCTTCCAACTCCCCGTCCTTCCCCAGCCTTTTTAAAACAGAAGAGACCCGCTTTCGGATCAAAGGGATCCAGGTTGCAGAAAAATCGATCAGCGTTCCATCCTTATCAAAAATGATTAAACGACATGGAACCTTTTTCTCTCTATGGAATATGCCTGTCATCTCTCAGCCACCTATCCATGGCCTTATCATAAAAGAGACTTGCAATCAATTCAATCTCTATTATAAAGTTATGAGTCAAAACGTCCGAAACGGAGATCAGAAATGAGCGGAAAACGATTTCAGTCTGAAACAATGGATGAAGCATCGATCAAGAAACTTGCAGCATTAGCCAGGTTGGCCCGGGGTGATATCTTGAAGATGACGACCCTGGCCGGCTCCGGTCATCCTGGCGGATCCATGTCATCCATTGATTTCTATCTCGTCCTCTACTCCTATGCCAATATCGATCCCAAACATCCAGACGATCCAGACAGAGACCGAATTATAATCAGCCATGGTCACACCTCTCCGGGAGTCTATGCCGCCCTTGGGAGGACGGGTTTCTTTCCGATCGAAACCGCCATTGTCAACTTCCGTAAAGCGGGTAGCCCTTTTGAGGGCCATGTGGAAAAAGGAATTCCAGGACTGGAATGGAATACCGGTAATCTCGGTCAGGGGCTCTCGGCAGGATGCGGTTTCGCCTTAGGTGCAAAGGTCCTTATGAAGGATTTCCATGTCTTTGTCGCCATGGGTTGTGGAGAACAGCAGAAAGGCCAGATCAGCGAAGCCAGGCGCTTTGCCATCAAATATGGTCTTGATAATCTTACCGTGATTATTGACTACAACAAAAGGCAGATCAGCGGGATCACTGGAGAGATCATGCCCCAGAATATCGCTAAAAATTTTGAATCGGATGGATGGCGAGTGCTTGAAATTGACGGCCACCAATTTCAGGAGATCTATTCTGCCTTTCGGGAAGGCCTCTTTTCAAAATATCCCACAGCCATCATTGCCCATACAGTGATGGGAAAAGGGGTCTCCTTCATGGAAGGGAAAGAGGATTTTCACGGTAGAGCTTTGAACATGGACGAGTATCAGAAAGCGATTCAAGAACTCGGCGTGGAGGACGATTTAGATCATTATCGTCAACGACGTGAGGGGAATACCCTCCCTTATGAAGGAAGGAAATATTCAATCCCGCCTCTCCATATTCAACCCGGAACTCCAAGGGATTATGGAAAGGATGTGAAGACCGATAATCGCTCTGCCTTCGGAAACGCTCTGGTTGATCTGGCAAAAGCCAATCTCTGTCAGGACGGTACCCTTCCGATCGTCGTCTTCGATTGCGACCTGGCTCCCTCGACAAAGACAACCGCCTTTGCCAAACAATTTCCAAACCATTTCTTCCAGGGCGGAATCCAGGAGCATCATACGGCCACACTTGCTGGAGCAATCTCTACTCTCGGCCTCCTCTCATTCTTCGCGGACTTCGGGGTCTTCGGCATTGATGAAACCTATAATCAGCACCGGCTCAATGATATCAATGAGACGAATCTGAAATTGATCTGTACGCATAATGGCCTTGATGTGGGTGAGGATGGGAAAACGCATCAATGTATTGATTATATTGGCATCATGAGAAATCTCTTTGGGTACAGGATCATCATTCCGGCGGATCCCAATCAGACGGACCGTGTGATTCGATATATTGCAAAGGCAGAAGGAAACTTTCTGATAGCCATGGGGCGCTCCCCAATACCCACTATCCTTACAGAAGATGGAATCCCCTACTTTGCAACACCTTATGAGTTCCAATATGGGAAGGCAGATCTGATACGAAATGGAGATCAGGCCTCCATCGTTACCACAGGCAGCATGGTCTTCAGGGCAGTGGAGGCATGGAGGAAATTGAAAGAGAAGGGAGTGGAAGTCCAGGTCCTCAATATCTCGTGTTTGAGCGATCTCGATCTTGATGCCATTCTCAAAGCCGCACATACTGGAAGACTGATCACCTATGAAGACCATCATGTGCAGACTGGTCTGGGAAGCCTCATCGCCAATGTTATTGCAGAACATGGTTTGCCAGTTCGCCTCCGTAAATTGGGAATCACCCGATATGGTAGCTCTGGGAAACCAGAGGACCTCTACCGGATGCAGGGGCTTGATGTGGATAGCCTTGTGAATGTTGTCATGGAAGAAGTCGAAGGGATTTAGAACAAGAATAACCAATCACCCAGCACCAATTACCAAATAATAATCAATTTTCCAAACATGGTATTGTTTGGTTATTGGAAATTGAA
>CAKZKY010000182.1 GCA_937124575.1 uncultured Pseudomonadota bacterium
TTTAAAATGCTGTTTAATGTCCCGGGAGCTAAATCATCGTTCAGATGGCCAGCAATAGTGACTCTTCCTGATTTCATTGGATGTTTGTATTGACGATGACTACCTCCTGTATCCACTTTATACCAGCCATCCGCCTCTATCAATTTTATAATATCACGAACTTTCATTCCAGTTTGTTCTTCATCCCTTAAGATGTTGTGGATACTGAATATGCCCCAATATATCCAGGGGCTTGAAGTATAATCCCCTCCACTTCGGTCTTTGATAGACATTACTAAACTGTTTAGGAAAAGTCAATCAAAGGGTAATCGCCCATGCCTTTCAGGGTCATGTTTTTTGGGGTTGAGGCAAGACAGGTAATAAATAAATTGATTTTTTTATTTTTTTTGTCTTAAAAATGACTAGGTGGTCATATATCGATTATGGAAGCAAAAAGGACTTTTTTTAACCTGCCTGAAGAGAAGCAGAAACGGATTCTGGAAACTGCCCTTGAGGAGTTTTCCGAGAAAGGTTTTAATGGGGCGAGTATCAACCTGATCGTCTCAAAGCTTGGCATTGCCAAGGGTTCCATCTACCAGTATTTTACAGACAAGAAGAGTCTCTTTCTCCACATCTTCGATTATGCTGTTGACCTCATCCGGAAAAGATTGAAACAGGTAAAGCAGGAGACAAAAGAAGAACCAACCTTTGAGAGAATCAAAAAATCGCTTCTGGCAGGTGTGGATTTTATTGAGCAGCATCCATTTGTTTACCGCGGTTATCTAAAGATGATGTTTGAAAGAGAGGTGCCCTTTCGGCAGGAGCTTCTGCAGAAGATCCGCCTCTTCTCTTCGGAATACCTGACCTCGCTTCTTCTTGAAGGAAGAGAAAGAGGTGAAATCAGCAAGGATGTCAACCTTGAAACCGCGGTCTTTTTGCTCGACGCAGTGATGGACCGCTTCTTACAGGTTTATACCGTTCCTTATCTCGATTCAGGTCTTCATCTCCATGGGGCGAAACGGAAGGAGATCGAAAAGAGAATTGATGAACTGGTCGAAATGATTCGAAAGGGAATCGGAAGTTAAAAATTTTTTCATCTTCAAATGACCATCTGGTCATTTCAGAGGGATGCTATGGCTTACAGAGATATGAACCAATTTATCGAACTTCTTGAAAGAGAAGGAGAGTTAAAGAGAATCTCTCAACCCGTCAGCCCGATTCTTGAAATGACTGAGATCACAGACAGAGTGAGCAAGAAGGGCGGGCCGGCTCTTTTCTTTGAGGAGGTGGAGGGGCACCGATTCCCTGTGGTCACAAACCTTTTTGGTTCTGACAGAAGAATGCGGCTCTGCCTCGGCGGTAGATCGCCTGATGAAGTCGGGCGTGAGATTAAGGATCTTCTCGAAATGGAGCCACCTGACACGCTCTGGAAGGGCCTTAAAACACTGCCCAAACTCCATCAGTTGTCTAAGTTTTTTCCCAGAAAGGTTGAAAAGGCTCCTTGTCAGGAGATCGTTCTGAAAGAACCCGACCTGGGCCTGCTTCCCACTCTTCAATGCTGGCCAGAGGATGGAGGGAGGTTCATCACCTTTCCCATGGTCATTTCGAAGGATCTTGAAACAGGCAGGCGAAATGTGGGCATGTACCGGTTGCAGGTCTTTGATTCAAAAACCCTGGGAGTCCACTGGCATCCCCAGAAGGGCGGGGCCCAACATCTTCGTGTGGCAGAGAGAAGGGGAGAGAGGCTTGAAGTGGCTGTCGCCATTGGTCCTGACCCTGCATCTCTCTATACAGCCACAGCTCCTCTTTTAGAAGGAATAGATGAGCTCATCTTCGCTGGTTTTTTGAGGGGAGAGCCTGTTGAGATGGTCAAATGCACCACGCTTTCGCTTGAGGTTCCTGCATGTTCCCAGTTTGTCATCGAGGGTTATATTGAACCTGGAGAGAGAAGAATGGAGGGGCCATTCGGTGACCATACGGGTTTCTACTCGCTTCAAGATCTCTACCCGGTGATGCATGTGACCGCACTCACTCACCGAAAGGATGCGATCTATCCGGCAACGGTTGTTGGGATTCCACCGATGGAGGACTCTTTTCTTGGCAGGGCAACCGAGAGGATTTTCCTGCCGCTCATCAAGATGCAGATGCCAGAGATCATTGACATCCACATGCCTGCGGAAGGGGTCTTTCACAATCTTGTTCTCGTATCCATTGATAAACGATACCCTGGCCATGCGAGAAAGATCGGCCATGCCATCTGGGGGATGGGTCAGATGATGTTTTCGAAGATCATTGTCATCTTCGATAGAGAGGTTGACGTTCAGAATCTTTCGGAATGTCTCTGGATTTTGGGAGCCAACATTGATCCGAAGAGGGATGTCTTCTTCTCTGATGGGCCGGTGGATGCACTCGATCATGCTTCCCCGCTACCCCATTATGGAAGCAAGATGGGGATTGATGCAACCCAGAAATGGCCAGAGGAGGGATTCAATCGGCCCTGGCCGAAACGGATTGAGATGGATCCTGTCGTCAAAAAGAAGATAGATGGAATCTGGAAATCCCTTGGTTTGGAGTGAGCTTTATATTACTGTCGCACAAACGGACATTGGTAAACCACGCCAATGCGGGACATCGGATGGCGGTTGAATTGACATGTTAAGGGAATAAATGGATTTCATTAAGGACGAGCTCCATCAGGGGTCGGAGACGTAAGTGGTCCACACCTAAAGGTTCGCCCCGAACTCCCGACAAGGTCGGGATTCATCCATGTCCGTATGATAAAAATTAGGTTCTTCCGGGTATTGAGTGGGTAACCTCCCCTTATGTTAAGGGGAGGTGGGGAGGGGTTATCTTATTTCAGGTG
>CAKZKY010000183.1 GCA_937124575.1 uncultured Pseudomonadota bacterium
CTATCCAGTGACGGTGCCGATGCTTTAATCAGCTCTTCATTGATATATTCCGATGTAAACAATGTTATCTTTTCAGAAATGTCGACGGCATACCTATTAAAGAGGGCAAGGTCAGTGAACCATCGTTTGTGGTCATCATGGCAGTGGGTGATTATCAGACCATTTATACTCTTGAGTCCATGACCACCGATCTGCTGGAAGAGAGGACTTCCACAGTCTATGAGATATTGGGATTGACCGATAATTATTTGATATCCGATACTTTTCCCAATCCTTGAAAAGGGCCATAATCCCCAAGAATTTTTAAAACAATGCCATCGGCCATATTTTTAAATTATATATATTTTTTTTTAAATTCAACAAAAAATTTTTACCCCGTTAGAAAGTTTTCAACTTTCTAACGGGGTAAACTCGAGATCGGTCGGACTGAGCCTTTTTGATAGAGGAATTTCTTTAAAATCTAATAGATGAGATACCTTTAGGTCAAATTGATAATTTTAATAACCGAAAGGAGTCATATCGAAATTATTAATGGTTCGGTATTTTTCCCCATTAGATTAGAAAGCCCCGTGCAAAGCTTAGCTTCTATCCCGAACTAAGAGGACCACGGGTTCTACCCCTAGTCCTCTGGTACGGGATGTTCGCCCCCTGTGGGTGTTTCTTGGGAACAACGGGCTTTGCCCATGGGGCTCCATCGGGGTGTGAACCATTCCATTATATTGGCCAAACAGTTCTAACGGGGTTTAAAGCGAAGTGCCCCTCAGATTAAGACTGGAAAGCGGGTTTATTGAAAACGTTCTTCAAAGATGGGTGTTTTCTTAGTGACCCTTCCCAATGCTTCCGGTGGAACGAATTCTACGCTTGCTCGAACCCGATAGACTTCCAGCATTTTTCCCTCAATATCCCTTGCTAAATCAGGCAATTGATTTGGCTGGACTCCAGCACCGTATTCCACCTTTATCTTTAAGGGTGGAGTGACATTGGGCGGAGGTGCATTTAGGATGATCCTCATGGTCCCTGTGACCCTTGGGATGAAGGAAGTGATGACATCGCGCACCGCAATCGGAAAGACGCTTATTCCTTCCACAAAGAGGCGATCATTCAATCGCCCCAGGTGTTTAATCCGATAACCCGGGCCGGGATATCCACATTCGCATGGATCGGTAAAGACCTGAATGACATCTCCCAAACGATATTTGACCAGAGGCAGTCCTTCCCGATCCAGTGATGTGATCAGGCCCTCTCCGATTGCCCCATTTTTAACCTCAATGGGCTGTTGGGTATCCAGGTCAATCAAATCCTCTGCCCAGATACTCAGGTCGAGAGCTACTTCGTGAAGACCTTGATATTCCTCTGCTATACAGGAACTTGAGAAGCCTTCGCTGTTGATCATTAGGTAATCGTTCCATTTTCCACCGAAAGCCGTCTCCATTCGCTTCCGAACAGAAGGGATGCCAACGCCCGGTTCACCTGTTAGAAGGAGCTTCTTGATTCCCAGTTCGGAGACAGGTCTGCCGGTCATTTTGTCGTAGGTCTCGATCAAGACTTCAGCAAAGGATGGGGTTGACATTAAGGCATTGGGACGGATGATTCGGGTATATTCCACAATTTTTTCTACAGGTGTTTCAGCCCCGAGGTCCAGACAGAGAATGCCCATATATTGGAGAGGCGTTTTGACAATACTTCCTGCCCATCCTCCGCTTAAGGGAAAGCAGAAGAGAACCCGATCGGCTGGACGTATGCCTGCCAGCCAAAAAACTCTGGCTGTCCCTTCATTCCATCGGTCGAAGTCATGCTGGGTAAAAGAGTAGCTGAAGGTTGGGATACCCGTTGTCCCACCGGTCGTCTTGGCAATGATGATCTTCTCTGGTGGGCAACAGAGATGCATTCCAAAGGGGTGGCCAAAACGTTCGAGCGATTCTTTTTGGCTTTGCCTTTCTTCCTCCTTATCCATCAAAGGTGGGATCTTTCTAAAATCATCCCAACTCTTGATATCCTCCGGTTGAAAGCCTATGGCATCAAATTTTCGCCTGTAGAATTCAGAATGAGAATAGCAATATTTTAATTGCTTTCGAAGCTTTCTGATACGGATCTTTTCCATTTCTGCCCTACTTAGAAGTTCTTGTTTTTCATTCCATACCTTTTTCATGAAGATCCTCACCGAAGGAATTTAGGGACAGAACGCAAAGATCATCTCTCTGAGGATGACAGAGGCGGTTACTGAGGAGATCTGAGTCGGATCGTAATCCGGGGTGAGCTCCACCATATCAAATCCAATGACATGGAGGGGGTGAAGGATTTTAAGTATGGAGATGAGCTCATGGAAAGTAAGGCCACCAGGTTCCGGCGTTCCAACTCCCGGAAGAAGACCTGGCTCGATGACATCGAGGTCGAGAGAAATATAGACGGGTTTGTTTCTTAACCGCTTTACTAAGGATTTTAAAGAAACCTCATCTGAAGGGATGATCGATTGCATCCTCCTCGCCAGATCAAATTCCTCGAATGTTCCAGAACGGATACCCACCTGAAACAGCCTTTCTTTACCCAGATGATCGATTACTCTCCACATGACGGTGCTATGGGAGAGGGTCTCGCCTAAGTAATCCTCTCTTAAGTCGGTGTGGGCATCGATATGAATGAGATGGAGATCGGGGTAACGAATGGCAAGCTCTTCAACGATTGGAAGGGTGATCAGGTGGTCGCCTCCCAGCATAACCGGGAACTTCTCTGCGGCGAGAATTTTACTGAGGGCTTTTCGGATCAGACGGAGCGCCCTCTTTTTCTCTCCCAGAGGGAGCTCCAGATCTCCCATATCGTGGATCGAATAGAGACCGAGGTCCTTATTAAAATAAGGGCTATAGGTTTCAATCCCCCAGGACGCTTTTCGAATGGCTGAAGGGCCAAAGCGGGCTCCAGGACGAAAAGAGGCCGAACCATCGTAGGGGCATCCAATAATAACGGTTTTTGCTTTCTTGAAAGAGGCCGTAGCGGAGAGAAAAGATGGTTCAATGAAAGGAAGGTTCATTCTCGGTATTCCTTTTTGGAACTTCAAGGAGAGAAATCGGTTTGGTGAAAAGTATTAATAAAAAATCTTTGTTTTATGTATCAGCCTTAAGAAAAAGAGGGTACGACAGCTCAGAATACACCTGAGATAGCCCTCGAGGAGGCTTTAATCGGTCTCTTCTTTCTCCCACAGGACGACCGCCGCAATGGTGGCGCCGACCTTCTGGACCCTGTGCTCAACCGCTATGGAGTTGAGATCTTTGATCACCCGTCCCCGTAGCTTCATGCCCTCAATCGCCATCTGCCGGACTGTCTCCTCGACCTCTGATTTTGGACCTCGAGCAGAGTATTCCATGATCAGCCCCGGATAATCCGGATTTTCCGGAAGGGCAACTGCCACAGCAGAAGCAATGATTTGGCCTGGGACATCGCTGGTGATGGATGCATAGGCAGTCGGGATCAGAGCCCCCGCGGGAAGAGGAACGGGATTGATGAGCTGGCAGCGGGGCGGCACTATGCTGCTCATCTTCATCAGATTGGTGTCTCCGATTCCTGCACGGAGAAGGGCTCCGTCAAATGCATTCAGAAGGGTAAACCCTTCTGAATGGCCAGAAACCAGAAAATAGTGGGTTGGGGTTTTAATGATCACCGATCTCCTCCTTTGTCTCTGATTTACCCCGTTAGAAAGTTTCTAACGGGGTTTGTCCGTTAAAACCCTCTTAAAATGAAGGTGGTGAGCTGATCCACAAAACCACCGCCTCCTTTGAGCCACTGTTATGAAGCCAATGCTCTTTTTCTGCGGAAAGATAGAAACATTCTCCTCTTTTCAGCTTCAGAATCTCTCTCCCGAAACGGAGGTTGATCCTTCCTCTCAGGACAAAGCCAAACTCCTCGCCCTCGTGAGGTTTTTCTTTCGGCGTCGATTCGCCCTTCCTCAGGGTCAGGAGGATGGGTTCCAACCGTCGGTTCGTTGAGCCCGGGACCAAAAGCTCAAACTTAGCGATCTTTTCTTTCTCAATGGCGACACGATCCTTCACCCGATAAGTGATCTTTTCCTGAGAGGCCTCCTTAAAAAAATCGGAGATATCTTCATCCAGGGCATCCAGAATCTGAACCAGACTGTCCAGGGAGATGGAGGTCAGATCCCGTTCGATCTGGGAGATAAACCCCTTGGTCAGATTAGCCCGCTCCGCCAGTTCTTCTTGGGTGAGGTTGCTCAACTGTCTTAAATTCTTAATGCGTTCTCCAATTTTCATAAAATCGGTGTCACAGTTTACAAAGAAAATAGTTTAGTAATATGTAAGACAGTATAGAAAGAAATAAGTTTAGCAAACTAAACCTGCATTTAGACTTAGTATAACGCTCTTTTTGGGTTTGTCAAGCATTTTTTAGAGATTTCTGAAAAATTTCAGAACTCTCTGATTACAACGATTTGGGAAAGATTACGAGGATTAGAAACAGATGAAAAAAAATAAAGAGAAATCTGGGTAATCTTTTTGGGAAATCTGCGTAATCGAGAGACCGAAAAGGGTTTTTCAGAACTCTCTTTTAGATTTTTTTGAGATTTTTGGAGGTATCCAGGGCTCAGGACAATCGGCTTTTGTAATCGTGATAATTGAATTCCCGAGTTAATTGGAATCCAGAGGTTTCATTCCATATTCCGAGAGAGGGATGTGAGACGCCGTTGAACATGGTCGTTTTAACCGTGGTGTAATGGATCATATCGTCAAAGATGATTTTATCACCTGGTTTGAGTTCGTTCTCAAAGGACCAATTTCCCATGAAATCGCCCGCCAGACAGCTGATGCCTCCCATTCGGTAAGTGGGCTTTCCCATCTGTTCATCGGTAGCCCCCAGAATAACGGGTTTATAGGGCATTTCCAGACAGTCGGGCATATGGCAGGTAAAGGAGACATCGAGAATGGCCGTTTTTATGCCACTATTTTCGACAATATCCAATATGGTGGAGACCAGAAAGCCCGATTGATAAGTGAAGGCACTTCCAGGTTCTAAGATCAGCTCAAGACCATATTTATCTTTAAAGTCGCTGAGAATGTGAATTAAGTGAGGGACATCATACCCTTTTTGTGTGATTGAGTGTCCACCGCCAAGATTTACCCATTTCAATTTCGATAAAAAGTGACCCAGCTTTTTCTCAATAACAGTTAGAAGTCTCTCAAGAGCAAAGGAATTTGCTTCAAATAGAGTATGGAAATGAAAACCTTCAACCACAAGAGGGAGATCCTCGCCAAGTTGGTCAGCCGTGATCCCTAAACGGGAGCCCGGGCTGCAGGGGTTGTAAATTGCGTAGGATGTCTCCGAGAATTCAGGATTTAGTCGAAGGCCAATGGAGATGCCGTTTTGATGGGTTATCGGGGAGAATCTTTGGAATTGGTTGATGGAATTAAAGGAGATATGACTGCTATATTTTAAGATCTGTTCGAAGGTCCTCTCTTCGTAAGCCGGGGAATAAGTGTGGGCCTTCACTCCAAGTTCCTCAAAGGCCAGACGGGCCTCGTTGGCCGAGCTGGCTGATGCACCAAAGCCATATTCTTTAAAGATCGGGAAGATACCCCAGGTTGAGAAAGCCTTAAGGGAGATGAGGATGGTGACTCCCGCAACCTCTTTCACCTTTTTGATCAATTCGAGGTTCCCTCTGAGACGTTGTTCGTTGATCACATAACAGGGAGATGGGATTTTGTTAAAATCGATCGACGTTTCCATTACTACCACTTTATACTTCCAGGTCGACATCATGCAGTTCGTGCCAGGGAAGTCCATGTTGTTTTAATTGGTCCATGAATGGGTCCGGATCAAATTCTTCAGTGTTGTAGACGCCGGGCCGTTTCCATTTCCCTGTGACGAGCATCATGGCTCCGATCATGGCAGGAACCCCTGTAGTATAGCTTACGGCCTGGGCTCCAATTTCTTGATAGGCCTCCTCATGCTTGCAGTTATTATAGATGTAGTAGGTTTTCTCCTTGTTATCCCTTATCCCTCTGATCCGGCAACCGATGGAGGTTTCACCCGAATAGCTCTTGCCAAGTTCTCCAGGGTCAGGAAGGACGGCCTTTAGGAATTTGAGGGGCACAATCTCTTTTCCTTCATACAGGATGGGCTTGATGCTGGCCATTCCAATATTTTGGATGACACGCAAATGGGTCAGATATTCCTGCCCGAACGTCATCCAGAATCGAGCCCTTTTCAGCGTGGGAAAGTTTTTCACCAGCGATTCCAGTTCTTCGTGATAGATGAGGTAAGATTCACGGGGTCCGATATGAGGATAGGTTAACGGTCTGTGAATTTCATGGGGTTCTGTTTCAATCCATTGGCCATTTTCCCAGTACTTCCCTCTCTGGGTGACCTCGCGAATATTGATTTCCGGGTTGAAATTGGTGGCAAAGGGTTTCCCATGGTCGCCCGCATTGCAGTCGACAATGTCCAGATAATGGATTTCATCAAAATGATGTTTCGCTGCATAAGCGACGAAGACTCCTGTTACTCCTGGATCGAAACCACAACCTAAAATGGCGGTGAGTCCTTCTCTCATAAAACGGTCGTGGTAAGCCCATTGCCATTTATATTCAAACTTGGCCACATCCAGGGGTTCGTAACTTGCGGTATCCAGATAATGGATGCCTGTCTCAAGACAGGCGTCCATGATGGTGAGATCCTGATAGGGAAGGGCCACATTGATCACAATCTCGGGCCTCACTTCTTTAAATAATACGATCAATTGATCGACCCGGTCCGCATCCACCTGTGCGGTCTGTATACGGGTGCTTCCCACCGCTTTTGCAATGGCATCACACTTCGATTTGGTACGGCTGGCCAGAGTGATTTCGGTAAACACCTGCGGGACACGGGCCACCTTATGTGCCACCACAGCCCCTACACCACCTGCTCCGATGATCAGGACCTTCGCCATATCCATTTGTCCCCTGTTCGTTGAGGGAATAGTATAAAAAGAATTATGTTTAATAAACTAAACTGGAAAAATTATAACGCCCTTTTTAAATTTGTCAAGAAAAATTTTACAGAGCTCTGAAAAACTGCTTCACGCTCTCTGATCGGGGTGAGAGTCTTCCCATTAATGGGGTGAAGCCCTTCTCGATATGACGACCTAATTCCTGTGCGGTTTGTCGTTCCGGGCTTAATCCGGGATTTAGGAAAAGACTGGATTCCTGCTTCTGCAGGGGTGACTCCTTTGGGTATGATTCATGTCGCCATGTATAACAGGGTTTACACCGTAACATCCCGAAAGCCTCAGTCTTTAGACTGGGGATGAAGGCAATTTCAAATCCAAGGATGAAGAAAAGCCCCGTCCTTTAGAGCGGGGATATACTGGGTTTACACCTTTTCATTTTTAAGTTACTTTTTGAAAGAGGACAACATGGATAAGATCATCATCCGAGGGGCCAAAGTTCACAACCTGAAAAATATTGATGTCGAGATTCCCCGGAATCGATTGGTGGTCATTACAGGACTGAGTGGCTCCGGCAAATCGACCCTTGCCTTCGATACCCTCTATGCCGAAGGACAGCGCCGATACGTCGAGTCGCTTTCTGCCTATGCCAGACAATTTCTGGAGCAGATCGAAAGGGCGGATGTCGAATCGATCGATGGGCTTTCCCCAGCCATTGCCATCGATCAGAGAAGCATGTCTCGGAACCCTCGCTCCACGGTTGGCACTGTGACCGAAATTTATGACTACTTGCGACTTCTCTTCGCCAGGATCGGAGAAGCGTTCTGTCCCCACTGCGGTATTCCTATTACCTCACAGACCCTCCAACAGATGACGGAAACACTGCTCCGGTTGGTTCCTGGGACATGGCTTACGATATTCTCTCCCATCGTGAGAGGAAAGAAGGGTGAGTATCGGAAAGAGATGGAGGAACTCCGGCGAAATGGGTTTATGAAGGTGAGAATTGATGGAGCTATCGTTGACTTGAGCGAGGAGATACGCCTGGACAAGAACAAACGCCACGAAATCGA
Source organism: uncultured Pseudomonadota bacterium (assembly GCA_937124575.1). Taxonomy (GTDB): domain Bacteria; phylum Desulfobacterota; class BSN033; order BSN033; family UBA1163; genus RBG-16-49-23. The sequence continues at coordinate 7,999 of CAKZKY010000183.1, forward strand.
TGTGATGGTGGACCGTCTGGCTGTAAAAGCGGGTGCAGAAAAGAGGATCAACGATTCTTTGGAGATTGCCTCACGCCTTTCCAAAGGGATTGTAAGGGTGGAGAGGGATGAAGGTGAACCGCTGATCTTCAGTCAGAGATTTTCTTGTCCGGATTGTGGATTTAGTTATCCCGAAATCACACCAAGGATGTTTTCTTTTAACAGTCCACAAGGAGCCTGTGCAGCCTGCAGTGGATTGGGGATAAAATCTTACTTCGATCCTGATCGGATCGTGCCAGATCCCTCTCTCTCCATCAATGAGGGGGCGATCCTACCCTGGAGAGAGAGGGGGCAAGCCTTTTTACAACCGATCGTTGAAGGTTTAGCAGAACATTATCATTTCGATCCCGATACCCCATTTGGCGAACTGCCCCCATCGGTTCAGCACCTCTTCCTTTATGGGTCTGAGGGAGAGAAGATCTCGTTCAGGATAAAAGGAAAGGGTTCGTCTCACCTTTTTCGTCAGCCTTTTGAAGGGGTTGTGAGGGAGATGGAGAGACGTTTGGAGAATGATCAGGAGGGGGCTGATGTCTTGGAGAGATTTATGAGTTCCACGCCATGCACGGAATGTGGTGGAACCCGATTGAAGAAGGAGGTCTTATCGATCAAGGTCGGTGGCAAGTCCATTGCAGAAGTAACCCGTTTCTATATCAAAGAAGCATTGGATTTTTTAGTGAATCTCGAACTGACTCCGCGGTCTCAAAAGATCGCTCATGCCGTTTTAAGAGAGATCAAGGATCGGTTGAAGTTTATGATGGACGTGGGTCTGGACTACCTGACTCTTGATCGCAATTCAGCCACCCTCTCTGGAGGGGAGTCGCAGCGGATTCGATTGGCGACGCAGATCGGTTCCAGTCTGGTAGGGGTTCTTTATGTATTGGATGAACCCAGCATCGGACTTCATCCGAGGGATCATTTGAGACTTTTAGAGACCCTTAAGAGGCTGAGGGATCTGGGAAATACGGTCATCGTCGTGGAACATGACGAAGAGACTATTCGATCTGCGGATTATGTCATTGATATGGGCCCCGGTCCAGGCGAAAGAGGAGGAAAGGTGATCTTTGCCGGTCCTCCGAAGGCATTGATGAGAGAGAAAGATTCGTTGACCGGTCAGTATCTCTCTGGAAAACGATCGATTCCGCTTCCCTCCCAAAGGCGGTCCATTGGAGATAAGTATCTGGTGCTGAAAGGTGTGAGTACCAATAATTTAAAGAATATCGATGTGAGAATTCCATTAGGTGTTTTTAACTGTATCACAGGCGTTTCAGGCTCTGGCAAATCGACCCTAGTGATCGATACCTTATATGCGCAGTTGGCTCAACGACTTTACCATAGTCGAAAGCAGGGTGGTTGGATTCGAAAGATCGAAGGGATAGAGCATATTGACAAGGTCGTTCATGTCGATCAGATGCCCATTGGAAGAACTCCCCGTTCCAACCCAGCTACTTATACAGACGTCTTTCAGCCGATCCGGGGGCTCTTCGCCCAACTCCCTGAATCTAAAATGAGAGGTTTTCGTCCAGGGCGATTCAGCTTCAATGTTTCAGGGGGCCGATGTGAGGCTTGTAAGGGAGATGGGATTATAAAGGTGGCGATGAACTTTCTTCCAGATGTCTATATTACCTGTGAGGAATGCCATGGGAGAAGATTTAACAGGGAAACATTAAATATCCGGTATAAAGGCAGAAGCATTGCGGATATCTTGGATATGACGTCGGAAGAGGCGTACGATCTCTTTAAAGCCATTCCTGCGATTCACCATAAACTTCAGGTCCTGTGCGATGTAGGATTGGGTTACCTTAAATTAGGTCAGCCGGCCACCACCCTTTCAGGAGGAGAGGCCCAGCGTATCAAACTGGCAAAGGAGTTGAGCAAGAGAGAGACGGGAAAGACGGTCTATATTCTGGATGAACCGACCACGGGCCTTCACTTTGCAGATATCCAGAGGCTATTGGATGTCCTGAACCGACTTGTTGATAAAGGCAATACAGTCATTGTGATCGAACACAATATGGAGGTGATTAAATCAGCGGATTACATCATTGACTTGGGGCCAGAGGGTGGAGAAGAAGGGGGATATGTGGTCGCAGAAGGAACTCCAGAAGAGATCATCAAATCTCCCCAGTCCTATACGGGTCAATATCTCGAAAGAAAGCTTAACCAGATTGAGAAGAGGGATAAAGGTTGACTTTTATCGAGTAGGTTGATAAATAGCTTTTTGATACTTGTAAGGGTATTCAGGAGGTTCGATATGGAAGGGAGAGAAAAATCGAGCACTGGATTAGATGAGAATGTAGCGGGGTTTCTCTGTTATCTCGCTTTTTTCGTCACCGGAATCATCTTTTTGATGATTGAGAAGAAAAGCAACTTCGTAAGATTTCATGCAATGCAATCGACCATCACCTTTCTTGGCCTCTTTGTGATTATGGGCGTAATCAACTTCATACCCATTATTAACCTGTTGATTACTCCGCTCCTCTGCATATTAGGCCTTATTTTGTGGTTCATCCTCATGGTAAAAGCGCTTCAGGGCAAGCGATATGCTCTCCCTATCGTTGGGAAAATGGCAGATGAGAAAGGTAATGAAATAGGCTCTCTATGACTAAGAGACGGAAGAAAAAAGGTTTCACTGGGAAGTTCATTGTCTTATTATTTCTGATCGGGGCCATTGTATCTTTATCAATTCTTTTCAAAAAGGAGATCACTCACACCTTCCATCCACTGTTTGAGAAATTGGGGGTGATTGAGGAGAGGAAGGAAGTGATTCTCTATTTTTCAGATCGCAATGGAGAGTATTTGATTGCAGAAAGAAGGAAGATTTTAAGAAAGGAGGGGATCAAAGGAGAAGCCAGACAAGTTGTCGATGAATTGATCAAAGGACCGAGAGGTAAACTGATTCCGACTCTTCCTCCCCAGACAAGATGTTTAACTCTTAAGCTCGACGAAAAAGGAACAGCCCTTGTTGATTTCAACAGAGCCCTTTCGAAGGACCATCCTGGAGGCAGTTCGGCTGAAATTCTAACCACATACTCCATTGTGAATTCTCTCACACAAAATTTTCCACAGATCAGGCAAGTTCAAATTCTCATCGAAGGAAAACCGATTGAAACCATTGCTGGCCATCTCTCGTTAAAAACGCCCATCCCTGCCAAACCCGATCTGATTAAAAAGAACTAATTAAAAAGTGTCATTTGATTTAGAGAGGATTTGGTGCTAATATGTAAAAGGTTTTGGTGCGGCAACTCTTCAAACTTTAAGGTGTTTTTTTATGCTTGAGGCGAAATATATCAGGGACCATCTGGAAGAGGTTCAGGAGAGATTGGCTTTGAGGGGACAGAATATCAGCCTGAACCAATTTGTGAACATTGATGGTGAGAGAAGAAGGAGTCTCCAAGAGTGGGAGAGGTTGAGAGCTCTCCAAAAGAAAGTCTCTGATGAGGTGAGCCGGAAGAAGCGAGAGGGTGAGGACGCTTCCGATCTTATCTCCGAGATGAAGAGGGTCTCTCAGGAGTTGAAGGAACTGGACAGCGTTGTCCAGGAGAAAGAAAAGGCATTGCAGGAATTCCTTCTCACTCTTCCGAACCTTCCTCATTCATCTGTGCCAATCGGGAAGGATTCTTCTGACAATGCGGAGGTCAGGCGCTGGGGAGAAATACCCAAATTCGACTTTGAGCCAAAACCCCATTGGGATATCGGTGAGGATTTGGGGATTCTTGATTTTAAGTCGGGCGCAAAGATCACCGGAGCCCGGTTTACCCTTTACTGGGACCTCGGGGCAAAACTGGAAAGGGCACTGATCAATTTCATGCTCGATCTTCATACACGGGAGCATGGTTATTGTGAAGTTCTTCCTCCTTTCATGGTTAACCGGACGACGATGACAGGCACAGGGCAACTTCCAAAATTTGAGGAGGAACTTTTTAAAGTCGAAGGTATTGATTACTTCCTTATCCCGACCGCTGAAGTGCCGGTGACGAATATTCATCAGGATGAGGTTCTGGAGGAGAAGGACCTTCCCCTCTATTATACAGCCTACACTCCCTGTTTCAGGAAGGAGGCAGGGTCTTATGGAAAGGATACCCGGGGGTTGATTCGGCAGCATCAATTTAATAAGGTTGAACTGGTGAAGTTTACAAAGCCGGAAGATTCTTATGAGGAGTTGGAGAAGTTGCTTTCCAATGCCGAGGAGGTTCTCCGAAGGCTAGGGCTTCCCTATCGCGTGGTTAACCTCTGCACAGGGGACCTTGGATTCTCGGCCTCAAAGACTTATGATATCGAGGTCTGGTTACCCGGTCAGGACACATTTAAAGAGATCTCGTCCTGCAGTAATTTTGAGGATTTTCAGGCGAGAAGGGCGAAGATTCGATACCGTATTTCCGGAAAGTCAAAAACCGAGTATGTCCATACCCTCAACGGCTCTGGATTGGCTGTCGGAAGGACCCTGGTGGCGATCCTTGAAAACTATCAGCAGGCGGATGGAAGCGTTCTCATCCCAGAGGTGTTAAGACCTTATATGAATGGGTTAGAGAGGATTGAGAAGAGGAGATAAAAGTTCGGAGTTCGGAGTTGAGAGTTCGGAAAATTAAAAAAATGTGACGGTTTTCAGTTAGTAGAAATAATCTATCAAGAAAGGAGTTCCCTTTTGAACATCGTATTTGTTAAAGCGACAGACATCTCTGATGCTTGGTATCAACTGATCGATTTAATATTTGAAAAGGGTAATAAATTTAAGATTGATAGCGGAAGTTATGCGGGGACGTATCGATTGGAGTTTGATTATGTGACGATCCACATCACGAGTCCAGGAGTTAGGCCTCTTTCTCCGTCGATCCCTCCAGGGATGAATATACCTAACCCGACATCGGATGATTATATTGAAAATGAGTATTTTTTCTATCTGATCGATGACCAAAAGAAACCCAATGAAGCGTATACTTATGGAACTTATATCAAACCACAGATGCAGACGATCATTGAAAGATATAAACAACTCTTTCAAAAGACTGGAGGATATCGAAGCAACCAAGAGCATATTATTGTTGGAGATTGGACAGACCATCTGTCTCTGGAGGATCCGCCTTGTTTACGATCCATTGATACAAGGATTCAAGATAATAAATTACATTTTTTCTTATATTTTAGGTCATGGGACTTATGGGGAGGCTTCCCTTCCAATCTTGGTGGATTGCAGTTAATGAAGGAATATATGGCGAGAGAGATCGGGGTGGAAGATGGGGAAATCATCGCTTCTTCAAAAGGATTACATTTATACGAATACTCGTGGGATTGGGCAAAATTGAGATCTTACAGAAAGAATGGGAAGGGTGATGGTATGAAGTAATTAGAGCAAGCCGGAGGGATGGCCGAGCGGTTTAAGGCGGCGGTCTTG
>CAKZKY010000184.1 GCA_937124575.1 uncultured Pseudomonadota bacterium
AGCAGATGCTCAGGCTTCTGGAGAGGTTCGATTATCTTAAGACCGAAAAGCCGGAAGAGGCAGACCTGGTCCTCATCAACACCTGTAGCGTTCGTGAGAAGCCCGAGCATAAAGTCTATAGTGCTCTGGGAAGGTATCGAAAAATCAAAGAGAAGAGAGGAACTCTCATTGGCGTAACCGGCTGTGTTGCCCAGCAGGAGGGAGAGAGGCTCTTAGACCGGGTTCCCCATCTCGACCTGGTGATGGGAACCCATGCCATTCCCAGGCTTCCTGAGTTGCTAAAGAAGATAGAAATATCGGGTGATCGAATCTGTGATACGAAGTTTGATTCAGATGGAAATTACTTGAAAGCCATTCTTCCCCAAAGGCCGATCCATCAGGTGAGGTCCTATGTGACCATCATGCAGGGATGCGACCATTACTGCACTTTCTGCATCGTCCCTTACGTAAGGGGAAGGGAGAGGAGCCGTCCAAGCCAGGAGATTATCGAGGAGGTGAGTTGTCTGGCAGGAATGGGGGTAAAGGAGATCTGCCTTTTGGGGCAGAACGTAAATGGCTATGGAAAGGGTCTGAAGTGCGAGTTGGGTTTTGTAGAATTACTTCATCGTCTCAATGAGGTTAATGGAATTGAAAGAATCCGGTTTACCACCTCTAATCCGGAGGACTTATCCGATCATTTGATTGATGCCTTTTCCAAATTGGAGAAACTTTGTGAGCACATCCATCTTCCATTTCAATCCGGTTCCGATCGAATCCTCAAAAGGATGAACAGAGGCTACACCAAGGCCTCCTACCTTGGGATGGTCAAAAGACTGAGAGAGGTCTGTCCTCCCATCGCCATTACCTCGGATGTGATTGTTGGATTTCCTGGAGAAGAAGAGAGGGATTTTGAAGAGACCCTTGACCTCATCAGAAAAGTGAAGTTTGATGAGCTCTATTCTTTTAAATACTCGCCTCGTAGGGGAACCAGGGCAGCCCAGTTCGAGGACCAGGTAGATGAGAAGACCAAAACAGAAAGGCTCACCTTCCTACAAAAGATTCAGAGTGAGATTACTTTTCGGAAGAATCAGTCCTACGAAGGACAGGTGGTCGAAGTCCTGGTAGAAGGACTTAGCAAGCAAAGTCAAACGGATGTCATGGGAAGGACTCGGTCCAATAAGGTGGTCAACTTTAAAGGCGAGAAGGACTGGATTGGAAAACTCCTATCCATTCACATCACCCAGGCCCTCCCTCACTCTCTAAGAGGTGAGATGATTTCCTCCAATTAAAGTCGCCCAAAATTAATTACGAAATCCATATCCATCCTCTGAAAACCAATTTAGATATTAAGATTTGATTATACTGACCTTCTATTTGCTAACTATTTGATTTTAAAGAGAAAAACATAGGACACCTATTGGCATATGTCTTCTTATAAAATAACCACAATTCTGTCTACTTTTTAACTCCGGCACAAAAAATGCCTAAAAATTTGTCGAAATTTTCCATTTTTGGTATATTAGACCCAACTTTGGCAGGCAAGTAAATTGCTTTTATATACAGATATGTCCTATTGGCATTGCGACAGGCTTTATCTAAATAGCGAAATTTAAGCGCTGGATGGGTGACGGTATTAATGAAGGATTGGGTGGGTAGCATTCAAAATTCAAATATTCAAGGGTTGAGACTGAATTCTTAAAAAAGAGGCAATTCAAGAATTCGGTTTGAAGACAAGATATGGACGTTTCAGGGACATGGGGGGTAGAAAGAAAGTAAGCTTTTAGCTTTGTGTCGGTGGGTTTGAATAGGAGTTAAGGAGGGTGGAAGAGGCAGAGATA
>CAKZKY010000185.1 GCA_937124575.1 uncultured Pseudomonadota bacterium
GGGGGGGATTAAGGCGCAATCCAAAAGAGGCGGTTTTGGTGAGAGCTGGTGGGCCAGACGCTGGATCGCTGTGCTGGAGAGTTTTAATATCGGAGCAAGATTGGGAAGAGGCCGTTCCTATGCTCGAAACGGCCAGGTGCTTTCCATAGAGATTGAAAGGGGCGAGGTTAAGGCAAAAGTTCAGGGGTCTCGATCCAAGCCCTATGATGTCAAGATCTATATCAAGACTCTGTCATCGACGGATTGGAAGAAGCTGGCCAAAGCGTTATCGCATCAGGCCATCTTTTTGGCGAAGCTTTTGGCCGGTCAGATGCCTGAGGATATAGAGAAGGCGTTTAAAGGATCGGGATTGTCGCTCTTTCCCGAGAGGCTGAAAGATCTGAATACGAGCTGTTCCTGTCCCGATTGGTCAAATCCCTGCAAACATATCGCGGCGGTCTACTACCTGCTGGGAGAGGAGTTCGACCGTGATCCATTCCTGATCTTCAAGCTGCGCGGGATGAGCAGGGAGGAATTGGTCGGACTTCTCGGTTGCGAGTCGAAGCGACTAAACCAGACCGGCGATAAAACGGCCCCCAAAAAAGGTAAACAGAAATCTCGTTTCATCCGTGAGGAAGAAGAAAAGACTTCTCTGTCTGAGCCCCTGATTTCAGATGCGTCAAGGTTTTGGTCGTGGGGGAACGTATCTGATGATTTATTGGGGGGAGCGCTGATCCCGCCGGTGCCTGCCGCATTGCCTAAAAGACTTGGAAATTTTCCCTTCTGGCGTGGTGAAGAGCGGTTTTTAGATGCAATCGAACCGATTTATGTGAAGGCATCATCATTGGGTTTGAATCTATTTCTCGGAGAAAGAGGTCACCTTGATGATTCTTCAAAATAAGGCATTGACGAAGTCGGTGGCGTTGAACTCTTTAAGATCATCAATCCCTTCGCCTACCCCAATATACCGGATGGGGATCTTTAATTCCTCCGTGATTCCAATGATGATTCCTCCTTTGGCGGTCCCATCCAGTTTCGTGAGGGCGATTCCGGTCACTCCAACGGCCTCATGGAAGAGCTTGGCTTGAGAGATGGCATTCTGCCCTGTGGTGGCATCGAGGACGAGGAGGATTTCATGGGGTGAGCCCGGTAATTCCCTTGCAATAATTCTTTTTACCTTCTTCAATTCTTCCATCAGGTTGACTTTGGTTTGAAGCCTTCCAGCGGTATCAATAAAGACAAGGTCCGCATCTCTAGCTTTTGCCGCATGGATCGAGTCGTAAGCTACGGCCGAGGGATCAGAGCCTTTGGACTGTTTGATGAAGTCCGCTCCCACCCGGTTAGCCCAGATTTCTAACTGTTCAACAGCCGCTGCGCGGAAAGTATCAGCCGCACCGATGAGAACCTTCCTCCCTTGTGACGAATATTGGTGGGCGATCTTACCAATTGTTGTCGTTTTGCCCGCACCATTGACTCCGACTACCATGACGACAAAGGGTTTTGTGTTTGCAAAATCGATGGAAAGGGGTTTTTCGCCCGCCTGAAGGATTCGGAGGATCTGTTGCTTAATAAACTCTCTGACCTTTTCCGGGTCCTGAAGTTCTCCCCTTTTGAGACCCTGCCGGACCGCCTCGATCAATTGGGTTGTTGTCCTGACACCGAGGTCGGCCTCAAAGAGAACCATCTCGAGTTCATCAAGAAGGTCAGGGCTAAGGGTCTTCTTTCCAAGAAAGAGCCGATCAATCTTTTCGACAAAACCCTGATGGGTTTTGGAAAGCCCTTTCTTTAACTTTTCAAAAAAACTAAGCATCACGATCTCCTGAGCGGTCTAAAAAGTAACACTGATAGAGAACAAAATCAAATTCCATTAGGCTGATAATAAAAAAGGCGAGGCTTTTTGCCTCGCCTTTGTAAAGCGTTTAAGTGGTAATTACTTCTTCCCTACATCTTCGTAGTCGGCGTCAACCACATCTTCTTGTGCCCTTTGCCTCGGGCCTCTTCCAGCGCCTGCTTCAGGCTCGGCTCCAGCAGATCCCTTTTGAGAGGCCTTAGCATACATGGCCTCCGCCAGTTTATGGGAGGAACGTGTCAGTTCATCCTGGGCAGATTTGATTGTGTTGATATCATTCGATTCCATCGCCTTTTTCGCCTTTGCGATGGCATCTTCAATGTTCTGTTTATCCGTATCATTAATCTTGTCGCTGAACTCCTTTAAAGACTTCTCTGTCGTGTAGATGAGGGTGTCGAGATGGTTTCGAGCCTCAGCAAGTTCCCTTCTCTTCTTATCCTCTGCGGCATGGGCTTCGGCATCTTTAACCATCTTTTTGATCTCTTCCTCACTGAGTCCGCTTGAAGCAGTAATCTTAATGGACTGCTCTTTTCCGGTCCCGAGGTCTTTGGCCGAGACATGGACAATCCCATTGGCATCGATGTCGAAGGTCACCTCAATCTGAGGGATACCCCTCGGTGCAGGAGGAATGCCCACGAGCTCAAATTGCCCCAATGTTTTATTGTCAGCTGCCATATCCCTTTCACCCTGAAGCACATGGATCGTTACGGCCGGCTGGTTGTCAGAGGCGGTTGAGAAGATCTGGCTCTTTTTCGTCGGAATGGTGGTATTTCGTTCAATCAGTTTAGTAAAGACGCCTCCCAGAGTTTCAATGCCCAGAGAGAGGGGGGTGACATCGAGTAGAAGCACATCCTTTACCTCACCCTTGAGGACTCCAGCCTGGATGGCTGCACCAATGGCCACAGCCTCGTCTGGGTTGACACTCTTGTTCGGTTCCTTCCCAAAAATCTGTTTCACTTTTTCCTGAACCTTTGGCATACGGGTCATCCCACCCACGAGAATCACTTCATCGATATCTCGGGGAGATAGTCCTGCATCGGCAAGAGCCTGACGGCAGGGACCTTCAACGCTGTCGATGAGATCTTCGGTCAGTTTCTCCAGCTTGGCCCGAGTCAGCTTCATATTGAGATGTTTGGGACCTGAGGCATCCGCTGTGATAAAGGGCAGATTAATATCGGTCTCCATCATGCTGGAGAGCTCAATCTTTGCCTTTTCAGCAGCCTCTTTCAGTCTCTGCAGAGCCATACGGTCTTTACGGAGATCGATGCCCTGATCTTTTTTGAATTCATCGGCCAGATAATCGATGAGCCGTTGATCAAAGTCATCCCCGCCAAGATGGGTGTTGCCATTAGTCGATTTGACTTCAAAGACACCATCGCCCAGCTCCAGGATGGAGATATCAAACGTTCCGCCGCCCAGATCGAAGACCGCAATCTTCTCATCTTTCTTCTTATCGAGACCATAGGCCAGAGAGGCGGCTGTGGGTTCGTTGATGATCCGAATGACATTGAGGCCTGCGATCCTTCCTGCATCCTTGGTGGCCTGACGCTGAGAATCATTGAAATAAGCAGGGACGGTGATGACCGCATCCGTTACCTTCTCGCCAAGATAGGCTTCAGCGGTCTCCTTCATCTTTTGCAAAATGAAGGCAGAGATTTCAGGAGGACTATACTCCTTGTCCCTTGCCTTGACCCAGGCATCGCCGTTCTTGTTTTCGACGATTTTATAAGGAAGGATCTTAATATCTTTCTTGACTTCCGAATCAGAATACTTTCTTCCCATCAGACGCTTGATAGAGAAGATGGTGTTTTCTGAGTTGGTGATCGCCTGACGTTTGGCAATTTGACCTACGACCCGTTCACCTTTATCCGTGAAAGCCACAACAGAGGGTGTTGTACGACTTCCTTCTGGATTGGCAATGACGACCGGATCGCCTCCTTCCATGACGGCGACGACGGAGTTGGTTGTTCCTAAATCGATTCCTATTGTTTTTGCCATATTCATTCTCCCTTCTTCAAAGAGTTAAACCCTATTCGTTGACCTGAGCCTCCTTCGATGGAGCCTTGGATACGGATACCGTAGCCGGTCTTAAGAGCCGTTCGTTCAGTAGGTAACCCTTTTGAAACTCTTCAACCACCTGATTGGGCTCATGCTGATCGGTTTCGACAACGAGCATCGCCTCATGACGTTGGGGATCGAAGGGTTTTCCAACGGATTCGAACGGAGTCAGACCGAATCGGTTGAGGGTCTGGTGAATCTGTTGAAGGGTGAGTTTGATCCCCTCGATCAGAACACCTACATCCACTACCTTCTCCGCATGATTCACGGCTCGCTCCAGATTGTCAATAAAGGGCAATATTGATTTTATCAGATCCTCATTTGAAAATTTGGTCCATTCCTCTTTTTCACGGGCAGCCCGCTTTTTATAATTTTCCAGATCCGCTGCGGTTCTCAAGAGCCGGTCAAAATTCTCTTTGGCTTCCTTCTCCTTCTCTTCGAGCCTCTTCTTTAGTTCCTCGATCTCATGGTCCTTATCGTCCTTCTTCTTTTTGTCCTTATGGGGTTTTGACTCAGCGTGATCCACTGATGACTTCTGTCCATTTCCTTCCAATGGGATCGATCCCCCTTGCTTTCCCGATTCACTCATTTCCGTCACTCCACACTATAGTAGGTTTCAAGAATCTCGTTCAGAATCTTTGCCGAATAGTCCACAAGAGGGACGATTCTGGAGTAGTTCATCCTTCGTGGTCCGATGACTCCTAAAGCACCTAAGGTCCTTCCTTTGCAACCATAGGTCGAGGTCACGAGACTGCACGTCTCCATCTCCTGAACCTGACTTTCAGAACCGATTGAAATTCGGACCCCTTTGGGCTCCATGCACTTATCGAGGAGCTTGACCATGGTGGCCTTTTCCTCAAAGGCCCGGAAGAGGTCAGTCATGATCGAAATATTCCCAAATTCAGGTTCTGAAAGAATATTGGTCCTTCCCTCGATAAAGACATCGGTCTCGTCAAAGGACGAGAAGGCTTTTCCTCCCAGTTTGATCGCCTCCAGAAAGAGACGATCGTAGGCATACTTCTCCATTCTCATCTGATTGAACAGTCTCTCTCTCACCTGCTGGAGGGTGAGACCGGTCAAAAGCTTATTGAGTTCGTCAGAGAGATGATCCAACTTCGATTGGGAAAGATCTTCGTCCACCTCGATGATCCGATTCTGAACAATTCCGGTTGTACTGACAAAAATCGCCAAGACCAAACGCTTTCTCAGTTTAACAAATTCAATATGTTGAAGGACCAGCTCACTCAACCGAGGTGCCAAGACCACCCCCAGATAGTGGGAAGAGGCTGAAAGCATCTTGCAAGTTTCTCGAAACAGGTCTTTTCCCTCAAAGGAATGAGCTAAGTACCTTGAACGGATTTCCCTCTTTTCCTGGCTGCTCAATTCATTGACGTCGAGAATATAATCGACATAAAACCGAAATCCTTTCTCGGTCGGTACCCTGCCTGCAGAGGTATGGGGCTGAGAAAGCAACCCCATCTCCTCCAGATCAGACATAATATTTCGAATCGTCGCAGAACTGAGTCCAAGGTCTGACTTTCTTGCAATGGTCATTGAGCTGACTGGTCCGGCCAAATCGATATAATCCTCAATGACCATTTTTAGAACCTCTTTCATCCTGTTGGTTAAAGGGATTGTCATTCTTCAAACCCCATAAACCTTAAAATTAAGAACGAATTACGAACGCTCTTAGCTAAATTCCGATTAGATCTAATATTTTGACCACAACCATTGAGCTAAAGATAATAATGGAGGGTAGGTTTGTCAAGAAAAGGAAAATTTTTCAAAAAAAATAAATTCTACTTTTATATCAACTTGTTAGGCAATTTGTGGCTTATTGGGATCGAAAGGGAAAGAAGGAATAAGGAATTATTTAAAATGGTCATAACCCAATCGATTCAATGGGATCTTCTTTCCTCCTTTTTTGACGAGATGGAAACCTTCTTTTTGGGGCAAGATTTGGCCGACAAGTGTGATTGGATGGTCGATTGAGCGTGCGAGGGAGATGATTCGCCTCCTCTTATTGGGTGGAGCGGTGAAGAGGAGTTCATAATCTTCTCCTCCGCTCATGGCAATCTGATAGGTTTCCTTTGAATAGATCCGGACCCATTTTCGATAGAGTCTTGAAATGGGAATGGATTCTTCCCATATCTGAGCACCTACCCGACTCTCTTCGAGGATATGGCGGGCATCGCTGAGAAGACCATCGCTTAAATCGATCATGGCTGAGGCTAAGTGTTTAGTTGCAAGAGCCTGCCCCAGTTCTATTCTAGGGGTGGGGAAAAGGTGTTTTTTGATCAATCCCTTAGGTTTTCTTTGCAGGTTTCCGTCCTGGAGGATCATTAGCCCTAAGGCTGAATCCCCAAGGGTTCCGGAGACATAGATATCGTCACCAACCTTTGCCCCGTCCCTGAAGAGTAGATCTCCTTTCTTCCCTTCACCAATCAGGCAGATATTGATGATGATTTTTTGTGAGAGAGAGGTGTCGCCGCCGATTAGACCAACCTGAGAACGTCTTGCCTCCTCTTTTAGGCCGCGATAGAGGAGGGAGACAAAGGAAAGAGGGAGATGCTTGGGAAGACCTATGGAGATGAGAAAGTATCTTGGTCTTCCTCCCATGGCAGCGATGTCACTGAGATTTACAGCGACGGCTTTTCTACCCAGCTGAAAGGGATTGGACCAGGATTTTTCGAAGTGGATACCCTCAATCAGGATGTCGGTTGTGATGAGGAGGGCCTTATTCCCCATATCGAGGACAGCAACATCGTCTCCAATAGAGCGAATCAGTTCAGGACATGAGGTTGCCATCCAGTTTCTTATTTTTGTTATGAGCCCTAATTCACCGATATCCTTAAGGGATTTCATTATTTTTTCACTCCGTTAGAAAACCCCGCTCCATGCGAAGATTTGCTTCTTTCGGGGCTTGTAACTGGGATGGTGGATATTTTTTCTCTTCGAACCCCATTAGAGATTTATCTCTAATCGAGGCGAATACAGGTTTTAATGCTCCGTGGGTGCCTTCTCGTTGGAAAGTTTAAAACTTTCTAACGGGGTTCACTCCGAACTTTTTTATTGACCAGTGCGATCTTTAGCACCTCATCCATATGTTTAACAGGAATGAAATCCATCTTCTTTCGAAGATAGGAAGGGAGCTCCACGAGATCTTTCTTATTTCGATGGGGGATGATCACCTTTTTGATGTTGGCACGCAGTGCAGCCAGAGCCTTCTCTTTTAATCCACCAACTGGAAGGACTCTCCCCCTTAATGTGATTTCGCCAGTCATGGCCACCCCCCTTTTCACAGGAATCCCAGAGAGTGCCGATATGAGGGAGACAGCCATTGTAATTCCAGCCGAGGGACCGTCTTTTGGAATGGCGCCCGCAGGGACATGGATATGGACCTCTTTCTCATTGAGATCATTGGCTTTGATTCGATAGGCCTTTCCTCTAGAGCGTGCATAGGTGAAAGCGGCCTGGGCAGATTCCTTCATCACTTCTCCCAGATGGCCGGTGAGAATGAGCGAACCCTTTCCAGGGGTGGTCGAGGCTTCAACATGGAGGATCTCGCCTCCTGTCTCGGTCCAAGCCAGACCAATGGCCACGCCAATCTCATTACGCTCTTGCTCGTCTTCGGGCAAGAATTGAGGTGGGCCTAAGAATTGGTTGAGATTTCTTGCAGTGATTCTTGTCCTCTCTTTCTTTCCTTCTGCCACTTTTTTTGCCACTTTTCTACAGATAGAAGCCAATTCCCTTTCGAGATTTCGGAGTCCTGCCTCTTGGGTATACTGTGAGATGATCTGGAGGATGGCCTGGTCGGAAATTTCTAAATAGTCAGGTCCAATTCCATTCTCTTCCATCTGCCTTGGAAGAAGGAATGTTCGGGCGATCTTCAGCTTCTCCAGATCCGTATAGCCGGGGATATTGATGATCTCCATCCGGTCTTTGAGTGCCGAGGGGATTGGATCGGTTACATTTCCAGTGGTGATGAACATGACTTGAGAGAGGTCGAAAGGAACGTTGAGATAGTGATCGCTAAAGGCGTTGTTCTGCTCGGGATCGAGGACCTCCAGGAGTGCTGAAGCAGGGTCTCCTCGGAAGTCCACACCGATCTTATCCACTTCATCCATCATAAAAACAGGATTGTTGCTACCTGCCTGTTTGATCGACTGGATGATCCGTCCAGGCAAGGCTCCAACATAGGTGCGACGGTGTCCACGGATCTCAGCTTCGTCCCGAATTCCTCCTAGAGAGATTCTAACGAATTTTCGTCCTAAGGCTCGGGCTATCGATTTTCCGAGAGAGGTCTTTCCCACGCCAGGTGGACCGATGAAACATAGGATGGGACCTTTAATCGTCTTCTTCAATTTATGGACACTCAGGTACTCTAAGATTCGTTCCTTAACTTTTTCGAGGTTGTAGTGGTCCTCATCGAGAACCTTCTTTGCTTTTTTGATGTCGAGGTTGTTACGGGTTGATTTTGACCAAGGCATCTCGATCAACCAGTCGAGATAGGTTCGGACAATGGAGGCCTCGGCTGAATCGGGATGCATCTGCTCCAGACGTTCCAATTCCTTTCGGGCTTCCTTCTCCACTCCCTCAGGCATCTTCGCCTTTTTGATCTTCTGACGGAGTTCTTTGAACTCTTTGGTTCGTTCATCCGCCTCACCCAATTCACTACGGATGGCTCTCATCTGCTCCCGAAGATAATACTCTCTCTGTGATTTGGTCATCTCCTCCCTGGCCTGAGATTGGATTTTCGCCTGCATGGTGAGTACCTGGACCTCTTTTCCGAGAAGGTCGCTGACGGCTCGGAGCCTCTCGATAGGGTCTAAGATCTCCAGAATCTGCTGGGCCTTCTCAACAGAGAGCTCCAGGTTGGAAGCAACCAGATCTGCCAGCCTTCCAGGGTCATCAATGCTTTCGAGGACGAACATCAGATCTGGAGAGATGAACCTTCCATAGGAAACGATCCGTTCTAATTGTTCTCTGACACTTCTCATCAATGCCTCGATCTCGAGAGTGATCTCCGTGAGAAAGGGGTCTTTGATGTTTTCGACTCTGACAAGAAGATAGGGAGTGACCTGGAGTGTCTCTTTGATCATGGCCTTGGAGAGTCCCTGAATGAGGATTTTGATCTTTCCATCCGGAAGCCTGAGCATCTTCATCACAAGTGCAACGGTTCCCACCCGATAGAGATCTTTAATGGTTGGTTCGTCTTCAGAAATATTCTTTTGAGAAACGAGGAAGATGAGTCGGTCTTTAGCCAGAGCCTCCTCAAGGGATTTGATCGATTTTTCCCGGCTGATAAAGAGTGGAAGAACCATATATGGGAAAACAACGATATCCCTAATTGGAAGAAGAGGAAGCTTTTCCGGAATGGATAGAAATTCTTTATCACGATCTCTTTTCATAGCGTTTTAAGATGACCTCAATAAGATTTGAAGTGGAGGAACCTTCGACAAAGGGGAGGATGACGACTTCACCTCCCGCTCCCTCCACCACCTCCTTTCCAACAGTGGTCTCTTTTGTCCAATCACCGCCCTTGACCAGGACATTGGGTTGAAGTAGGGTGATCAATTCCAATGGAGTGGGTTCATCGAAGAGGGTGATATAATCCACACACCAGAGGGAAGAGAGGATTTCCGCTCTCTCATTTTCTGGTAGAATAGGCCGGAGGGGGCCTTTAATGGTCCGCACCGATTGATCGCTGTTTAACCCTATGACAAGGGCGTCTCCAAGGGAGCGGGCCTTTTCCAGGTAGCGGATATGGCCGATATGGAGAAGATCAAAACAGCCATTCGTAAAGACAATGCGTTTTCCTTTTGCCTTAAGGCCCTGGATCACCCTGATGAGGGGATCTCTCTCTTTAATCTTATCCTTCATATATTGTTTACCTATTTATTAACTACCAGATTTGGTCATTGGAGTCAACCTCGGCAGATCGTCAAAAGGAGAGAAATCGTTTTGAAGGCAAGGGAGAATAAGAAGATAGGGGGTTGGAAATTAAGCGGATATCCAATCGCTGTCCACCATCAATACTGTACCGGTGATATAGTCAGAGGCTAAAGAAGTTAGAAAAACAACTGCTCCATTCACATCTTCCGGCATTCCAAGGCGCCCAAGAGGAATACGTGAAGGAGCCCAATCATGTTTGCTGCTGATCTTGCCATATAGGTTCGGTTAAGGATGTTTTAATAAAAACCTGGGGCGATAGTATTGACACAGATCTTATGAGGCGCCAATTCAACAGCCATGGTTTTTGTCAAAGCATGAACTCCTCCTTTTGAATCTTGATTCAATATTGACAATCCTTTGGAATTCCTTTAGTTTTTAAAAATGAAAAACCGATTGGTTCTTGCCTCG
>CAKZKY010000186.1 GCA_937124575.1 uncultured Pseudomonadota bacterium
TGGAATTGGTAGACACGCCATCTTGAGGGGGTGGTGGGCGATCCCCGTGGGGGTTCAAATCCCCCCTTCGGCACCATCTAACAAAAGAGAGGAGAGGCGGAAGAGTCCCTCCTCTTTTTTCATTCTGAATCCGAAGTAGGAAGGTGAAGCCATCTCTGCAGTATTTGAATTTGAGAAGTTTATATGGATTTATCATCTGCTGAAGTATCTACAGGGTTGAGCGCTGTTCTTTTGGCGTCCCAACTCTGCCAGAAAGTGAGGAGAGACCTCACCTCGGGGGCGACCATTGAGAAGAATGATCGGACCCCTGTCACGATTGCTGATTACGGATCTCAAGCGATCATCTGCAAAATTATCCGTGAGAATTTTCCAAACGATGTCATTGTGGGCGAAGAAGATTCAACGGAATTGAGGAGACCCGAGCGGAAAAACCTTCTCGAGAAGGTTACCCACTATGTCGAGGATTTCTATCCGAACACCTCTTCCCGCGAGGTTTGTGAATGGATCGACTTCGGTACTCATACGGTTCAAAAACGGTTCTGGACATTAGACCCGATTGATGGGACCAAAGGTTTTCTTCGAGGCGATCAGTATGCAATCGCTTTAGCCCTGATTGAAGAGGGAATAGTAAAACTTGGCCTGATGGCTTGCCCCAATCTCTATCTCGATCGGGATCATCGGAATGGGAAGAAGGGAAGTGTTTTTTTGGCTGTGAGGGGAAAGGGTTCTTTTCAGATGGACATGGAAGGGGAGAGAGGAAAGAGACGAATGCTTTCCGTTTCAAAAGTGGGCGATCCAGCCAAAGCATCCTTTACAGAAAGCATTGAACCCGATCATGCTGACCACTTGACTCACTTGAAAATCGCACAGAGATTAGGGATGAGAGAACCTCCCCTCAAGATGGACAGTCAAGCCAAGTACGGAATGGTCGCACGAGGAGAAGCAACCTTCTATCTGCGGGTTCCCTCTCCTTCTGAGCCTGGTTACAAGGAGAAGATTTGGGACCATGCCGCAGGCGCCATCATTGCCGAGGAGGCCGGAGGTAAGGTAACGGATCTCAATGGGAAATCTCTTGATTTTTCGTGTGGGATAAGGCTTGAAAAAAATAGAGGCATCCTGGCGAGCAACGGAATTTTGCATGAGGTCGTTTTAAAAGCCCTGGAGGTGTGATAGAATAATAAACAAATAACCAATAGTCAAATTCCAATAACCAAATAATAACCAATAACCAATCACCCATTGTCTCAAACCTATTTTGGTTATTGTTCATTGGAGCTTATTTGGTGTTTGGAGCTTGGAATTTGGTTATTTAATCTGGAGGAGGTTTCAATGGAAAGAGCTTTTGCAGAAGTGATCGAATCGGAGGTTCCCAAAAATTCGGTGTTGATCTCCGTGGGGCTTCCGGGGAGCTGGAAGAGTCCGGTCACGGAAGAGATTGCGAGAATGAAGGGGTTTCAGATTCTTCGATCCGATATGATCAGACTCGAAGTGCTCAAAGGGGAGGATATCTTCGACAATCAAATTGCCTCCGACCCGAACCGACGGATGAAGGTCTATGAAGAGATGTTCCAAAGGGCTGAGGCATCGCTCCGAACCTCTTCAGAAGGGCTGATTCTCGATGCGACCTTCGTTTCCCAAGAGCTGAGAAGGAGGGCGGCAGAGATTTCGGAGAAGGCACATCGGCCTTTTGTGATTGCAGAGTGTCGTTGCACAGAGGATAAGTCGATTGAAAGGATACTGAAGCGGACCAAGGAGAATTACGAATCGAATGCCTTAACACGGGAAGCCTACCTGAACAATAAAGCCATTTTTCAACCCGTGGATATTGACGATTTGAAGAGAAGGGTTCAGGGAGTCTCTATCCTTTATCTCATCATCGACACCGAATATAACACAGCACCTGACTGGAAGATACGAGCGATCGAAAGAAGATGATCGGTCTTATCGTCATGGAGTCGAGTCGTCTTGTAGCCGTTAAGTGTTGACTACTCGACTATGAGCCTAAATGACATGGGCAAAGAGTTTCAAATATCTTTTCTTAAGAGAGTGCTCCTTAATCCCGCCCTCTATCCTGACCAACCCCAAACCGTGGCATTTCACGAGACCCATATCTCCCTTGTCTTTCTC
>CAKZKY010000187.1 GCA_937124575.1 uncultured Pseudomonadota bacterium
TGGACAGGGCCTCCGGTCGTTTCGACATTGGCTGGAACCCCCACTTTATCGTGAAGGAGTTTTGCAAAGCCACCCATCCATATGAAGTAGACACCTCCAACAGGGGCTGCCCCGATGGTCACGGACTTTGGCCAACCCGGCTTGGGTTGGGCCTGGACCAGACTCAATGAAAAGGCAATACAAAAAACGACAACACTTGTGAAAATAAGAAAGCGCTTCATCTGACCCCTCCTTTTTTAAGAGTGATTTTATGGATGTTCTTTTACCATTTTACGCCACTCTTGTCAATAGAATTGTCAAATGGATATCCTTTTGAAATTAAACAGTTCCATTTTGAGCAGAAGGTAAATTTAAGAAGCGTTTTTCCCGAGATCAGCCCTTCTTTCCTCTTTGTGAAAAGCGAGTGGAATGGCATCGCCGGAGTGGTTTTGGAATA
Source organism: uncultured Pseudomonadota bacterium (assembly GCA_937124575.1). Lineage (GTDB taxonomy): Bacteria > Desulfobacterota > BSN033 > BSN033 > UBA1163 > RBG-16-49-23. The sequence continues at coordinate 437 of CAKZKY010000187.1, forward strand.
AAAGATGGGACCTTAAAACCGATAATAATTGAATATTATTCAATTATTTAACTTAGCGTTTTTTTTAAATAAATATCTTGACAAAAGTTTTTATTAATTGTAAAAATGAATATAATTCAATATCCTTTTTAAACCCATATGTCAAAAAAGGCGATCAAGAAGCAGATCATCATTCAATCGGCCATTGAGGTTTTCAGCAAGAATGGTTTCCAGAATTCCACCATTGTCGAGATCGCTAAAAAAGCAAATGTTGCCGAAGGCACGATCTATCAATATTTCAAAAATAAAGAAGATCTTTTCTTTTCGATTCCGGTTGAAAAGACAAAAGAATTTTCCAGAGAATTGGAACTCCACCTACAGGGAATCCATGGAGCCTTCAACAAAATCAGAAAGGTTATCTGGTATTATCTCTATTTTTTTAAGACGAACCCTGATTATGCCCGAACACTCATGCTCGAGATGAGGGTGAGTAAGAATTTTGTGAAGACCCACTCTTACAAATCCTTCAAGCCATTTACAAATAGATTATTAGCCATTATCGAGGAGGGGAAGGAAGAAGGTGTTGTTCGAAATGATGTCAGTCCATATCTTCTCCGTCAATTGATTCTTGGAATTTTAGAGCACATCGTCACCCGATGGTTGCTCAAAGGAGAAAGATATGATCTCCTTGAACATTGTCATGCCGTGGGCGAATTGGTTTTTCATGGAATCGGTTCTTCGAAAGGGGAGAGGGTCTCTGGATAATCTGAAAGGGAGGATGAGACGATGGAAGCTACAAGATCGAAATGGATCGCTACAGATTGTACGATCTGCTATCACAGTTGTGGAATGAATGTTTTAGTTGAGGATGGAAGGATTGTGAAAGTGGAGGGCCTGAAAGATCACCCCCTCAACAAGGGACAGCTCTGCCCCAAGGGAGAAAAGGCAATCGATCTGGTCTACCATCCAGATCGCCTTAAATATCCTCTGAAAAGAGTGAATGGAAAGTGGGAAAGGGTGACATGGGATGAAGCCTTGTCAGATATTGCAGACCGTCTGCTGCGATTGAAGAAAGAGTTTGGGCCAGATGTCCTCAGCATCTTCTCCGGTTCCATCGGTGTGGAAAACTTAGAGATGATGGAATTGGCTCAACGATTCAAAGGATCTTTTGGCACCCCCAACTTCATCTCTGTTGAAGGAATTTGTTACCGAATGCGAATCCGGGCGAGGCAGATGACCTTTGGAAAGTATCCGGTTGAAGAGAGGGATACGAAACTCTATGTCCTCTGGGGCCACAATCCAGAGCAATCCGATTTTCCCCTCTATTTGGCCATTCAGGAGAATCTTCCAAAGGGTTCGAAGATTGTGGTGATCGATCCCAAGAGGATTCCTCTTGCGGAGAAGGCAGAGATGTATCTGCCGATTCGTCCTGGAACAGACGGAGCCCTTGCCCTCGCGTTAATGCACGTCATCATCAAAGAGAACTTATACGATAAAGACTTCGTAGAGAAATGGACTCATGGATTTGATAAGTTAGTAAGCCATATTGAACCCTATACCCCAGAATGGGCGGAAAAGATCACGTGGATTCCGGCTGAGGACATTCGAAAGCTTGCCCGACTCTATGCCACAGCAGAGAGTGCCAGTATTTTCCAAGGGACGAATACGCAGGATCAAACAGCCAATGGGACGCAGAACAGCCGTGCCTTTGCGATTCTTCAAACGATCACAGGAAACATCAATAACCCAGGAGGTTGGGTCATCAGTCCGAGACTCTCCCTGACGGGTTTGGGTATTGCCACCGAAAGGATTCCGATCGGTGCGGATGATTATTCACTCTTTTATGAGATCTGGGGGAGGAAGAGTCCATACGGACAGGTGATGTGTTTTCCTGACAGCGTCCCACAAGTGATTAAGGCGCTGATTGTCACCGGAGGAAATCCCGTCGTCAGCATGCCCGATTCGAATGCCTTTAAGGAAGCCATGAAGAAGCTCGATTTATTAGTAGTTCTGGACCTATTTATGACGGAGACCGCAGAGCTGGCCCATTATGTGCTGCCGGGATGCACCCATCTCGAGAAGAATGGGCTGGCCTATAGCTATAACGTCTGTCATGGAATGCCCTATTTGATGGTAAGGAAGAAGGCGATTGAACCGTTGCATGAGAGCTGGTCTGAGTTTCGGTTCTGGAAGGAGTTAGCAAAGAAGATGGGCATGGGAGACGTCTTTCCGTGGGAAACGGATGAGGAGATCGTCGAGCTTGAGCTGAAGTCGTCCGGTTTAAGTTACAAGGAGTTGAAGGAGGAAAAGATTGCAGGGGCCTATTATATGAGCAAACAATATGGCATGGATGCTTATGCGGTGAAGGGTTTTTCAACCCCATCGAAGAAGATCGAAATCTATTCTGAAACCTTTGAAAAGGCGGGCTTCGATCCGCTTCCAACCTATCGGGAGCCGGATCAGAGTCCATTGAACAAAGAATTGTCTGCGAAGTATCCACTCATCCTCACAACCGGAGCCCGAATTCTCTATTATACGCACGGTCAGCATCGAAACATTGAGGATTTGAAGAGACACTGCCCAGAACCCTTTGCAGAGATCCATCCAAAGACAGCGGGAAGATATGGAGTGAAAAACGGAGATCCGATCATCGTGGAGTCGAATCGGGGCCAGATTAAGGTTAAGGCTCTGTTGACCGAAGACATGGCAGAGGGCGTTGTGTCGATTCCACATGGCTGGCCAGGGGAAGCCAATGTGAATCTGCTGACCGATGTCCATTTAAGAGAGCCCATCATGGGCTATCCTCAGATGAAATCCCAACTCTGTTCGATTCGTAGGGCTTAGGCTGTGATCATATGTCGAATTCATTGACCACACCACATTACTGGAGGAAGATACGGTCCTCCTTACCCTAAGCGTTATCGGGAGGTTAAAGTATGTATTTTAGAATCTATTGTTTTGCCAAGGAGATCGAAGCTCCAGATAAAGAGACCGCTGAGCAGAAGCTGAAGGATTCGCTACAGGACTATATTTGGTTGCTTCCAGTCACAGAGACTCCTGTGGCGCCTCCAGCGAGAGAACCTAAAAAGATTGAGGTCAAGGAGAAGAGAGGCGGACGTGGCTCAATGACCTTCCGCCATTAGACAGTGCTAAACCCATCCTTCTTTCCTCCCTCAATGGTCGGGTCTAAACGACTTAACTGAGGGGAGGTTAGATGAGGTAAATTTTGGAAGTGCGTGGACTATCAACCATCTCAAGATTCAGGCATTAGGCCGCGAAAAGAGGTAGAGGGATTAACATGAGGTATGCAGAGACGGGATATAACTTAGAAATTGATTTGTCACGAGGAAGCATTGATAAGGTAGAGACCGACCCAAGGGAGACAGCCTTGTATCTGGGCGGAAACGGCATGAGTGCAAAGCTGCTCTTTGAGCGTGTTCCTCCGGAAACCGCTCCCTTTTCTCCTGACAACCTGCTCATCTTCAGTAACGGGCTGCTGAACGGCACACCCGTTCCCGGAGCAAATCGCATTTCAATCGATACCATGGCACCTGTAAACGGATTGATGGGCCATTCGCTCATGGGCGGAATGCTCGGACCAGAACTGAAGATGGCTGGTTGGGACAGAATCGTGCTCCGTGGCAAGGCACCCGACCTGGTCTATATCGCCATACGCAATGACAAGGTAGAGATACGCGACGCCAAACATCTTCGTGGAAAAGGTATGTATGACACGGCTCGATTGATCAAGGAAGAGTTGAAAGACAACAGGGTCTGGGTAGCCACAATTGGTCCGGCCGGGGAAAACAGGGCCTATCTGGCTTCGATTGATTGCGGCAATTCAAG
>CAKZKY010000188.1 GCA_937124575.1 uncultured Pseudomonadota bacterium
GCTATTGGAATTCTCGATATCGTTCTTGATTTGTGCTGTTGAATGCCCATGGGATTGGGCTGAACCCAATGAGGGAATGTGGAGAAGACTGGATGGATAGGATCGAAGGCTCTCATTTTCCTGGAGGGTCCTCCAAACCCGATTATAAATGAATTCATTTCCCCTTTTCATTCCTGTTACACTTCTCTTTTCCCCCGAAAAAATTGTCTAAGTCTCTGTGACCAATTCAATAATTATGCCATTTATGATGGCGTGAGAGGAGAGATTCTATGGAAAAGAAGGATTATCGTCCAATGTGGAAAGAACTCGGATTGAACTTAGAGGTCCATGACCAACTTTTGACTGTTCTGGGAAATGCCTACAAAGACATCTATATGTCACAAGAAAATCGCCCGAAAGGGATGCAATACCTGGATTTCGTTATCTCGGAAGCCCATGGGCTTCGAATCGAAGAATTGATGGAAACTAAAAAGAAAGGGAACAAGGTGATCGGAACGTTTTGCGTTTATGTCCCAGAGGAATTAATCCTGGCGGTTGGAGGAACCTGTGTGAGCCTCTGTGCTGGTGCAGAGATTGGCATTGATGAAGCAGAGAAGGTTCTTCCTCGAAATACCTGTGCTTTGATTAAATCTTTTATGGGATTTAAACTCGCTGGCTTGTGTCCTTACATTCAAGCGAGCGATCTGGTCGTTGGAGAAACAACCTGCGACGGTAAGAAAAAGGCTTATGAAATTCTGAATGACTACAAAGAGACCTATGTGATGGAAATCCCTCAGATGAAGACGGAACGTGACCGAACACTCTGGAGGGGGGAAATCATCCAATTTAAAGAGAAAGTGGAACAGTTGACCGGTAGAAAGATCACAGCAGAAAATTTAAAAGAGGGGATCAAGATCGCCAATGACAAGCGCCGAGCCCTTCAGCGTTTGAGTGCACTACGTAAAGCCATTCCCTCCGTAATCTCCGGACTGGATGCACTCCTCGTGAATCAGATTGCTTTTTATGACGATCCCCTTCGGTTTACCAAAGCTATCAACGATCTTTGTGACGAGCTTGAAGAACGGGTTCAGAAAGGGATAGGTGTTACGAAAAATGGGACACCCAGGATTCTGGTTTCAGGTTCTCCAATGGCGGTACCAAATTGGAAGATACCATGGATTATTGAAACAAGTGGAGCCGTTGTCGTCGCAGAGGAATCTTGTGTGGGAGAAAGGAGCACAAGGGATTTGGTTGATGAAAAAGGCAAAACACTGGATGAAATGATTGATGCCATTACAGACCGATATATGAAGATCGATTGCGCTTGTTTCACCCCGAATGAGGAAAGGCCCGCTCATATTTTGGATTTGGTCGAAGATTTTAAAGTCAACGGGGTCATTCACTACAGCATCCAGTTCTGCACCCCATACACGGTGGAGGCGTACAAGGTCGAAAAGACACTTCAACAGAAAGGAATTCCAGTGCTCAAAATCGAAACCGATTATGGGATGGAGGATATAGGTCAACTGAAGACTCGTATCGAAGCCTTTTTAGAGATGGTGAAAGGTTAGATGAAGACAACAGGCATCGATATCGGTTCAAGAACGATCAAGCTGGTTGTGGTGGAAGGAAACGAAATTGTTAAATCTTTCGTAACGGATACTACCCACGATCCTCTTGAGCAATGCAAGAGACTGATGGAGCAAACCTCCTTTGATAGGATTCTTGCCACAGGATATGGAAGGCATTTTTTTGAAGCCTATTATGACGTTCCAACGATTACTGAAATCAAGGCCTTTGCCCGTGGTGCAAAGGCCCTTTTTCCAAACTGTCGAACCATTTTGGATATTGGGGGTCAGGATACAAAGGCCATTGCTCTGGATGAGAAGGGAAACATCACTAAATTTGAGATGAATGACCGCTGTGCGGCTGGTACGGGCATGTTTCTGGAAGTTATTGCCAAAACGCTTGGGTACGATTTGGAGGATTTCGGGAAAGAAGCATTAAGAGCCAATGGCAACATCCAGATCAACAGCATGTGCACGGTCTTTGCCCAATCGGAGGTCACCTCTCTTTTAGCCAGAAGACAGAAACGAGAAGATATTGCCCGCGGCATTCACATGGCCATTTTAAATCGAACCCTCTCCCTACTAAAACGAGTCTCTACCTTACCAGATATTGTCTTTGCTGGAGGTGTTGCCAGAAACCCGTGTATCAAAAGTCTCTTGGTTGAAACTCTCAGATGTGAGGTGAAGATTCCTGAACATCCTCAAATCGTCGGAGCCTATGGGGCGGCGATGATTGCACAGGAATTAGACAGATAAATGGGGGGCAGTGGTGCTGGGCACCCCGCGGGCTGCAAACCCGTTGGCGTCGTCTAAAAAACGAGGAGGAGGTTCGATTCCCCCTGCCCCCTCCACTCCATTTGAGTAGTCAAAATGAATGAGAATCCAAAAAACATCGTAATTGGAACAGCGGGTCACGTTGACCATGGAAAAACTGCCCTGGTTAGGGCTCTCACCGGGATTGATACGGATCGATTGAAAGAAGAGAGAGAAAGAGGGATGACGATCGAACCTGGATTTGCGCATTTGAAACTCCCTTCTGGCAAAGTTGTTTCAATTGTTGATGTTCCTGGTCACGAAAGGTTTATCAGGAACATGCTTAGGGGAATATCCGGAGTAGATATCGCCATCCTGGTTGTTGCAGCAGATGACGGAGTCATGCCTCAAACTCGTGAGCATCTTGATATCCTGAGGCTTTTAAATATCCAACACGGTCTGATGGTTATTTCCAAAGTGGATCTTGTAGATAAAGTCATTCTTCAAATGGCTATTGAAGAAGTGCGGAATCTCATCCAGGGCACTTTTCTTGAGAATGTACCACTCATTCATTTTTCTGCCAAAACAGGGCAGGGAATAAAAGAGATGAACCATGCAATAGAAGAAATATCACAACAGGTCATGGAAAAAGATCGGGAAGGGGTATTTCGCCTTCCAATCGACCGGGTCTTCACCCTATCGGGTTATGGAACGATTGTGACAGGCACGATTGCCTCGGGGAAGATCAGAAAAGGGGATGCCATCGAAATCTATCCTTCTGGAAAGATGACCAGTGCTCGAAATATCCAAATTCATAATCAGTGGGTCAACGGGGCAATTGCTGGCCAACGGGTGGGGCTGAATCTACCTAATGTCAAAGTGGAGGAATTAGAAAGAGGGATGGTATTGGGTAAGCCTCAATCCTTGATTTCAACCCATCTGATTAATGCAACGTTTCAATATTTGAAGTCGAATCCTTATCCCCTCGATGATCGAACGAAGGTGAAATTTTATACAGGGACCTCTGAAGTGATTGGCCGAATGATTTTAATGGGTAAGGAAAAGCTTCATCCGGGAGAAAAATGTTTCGTTCAGTTTAGATTTGAGAATAAATTGTCTCCCCTTCCCTATGATCGATATATCGTCAGAACCTTAAGTCCGATGAATACCATTGGGGGAGGCATGATCTTGGAGGTCAATCCGATAAAATTTCGCTCCCTCCAATCCGAGCATGTTGAACACCTCAAGGTCTTGGAAGGAGGAGTCAAAAACGAACGGGTTGAAGCGTTGATCAGAAAAGAACGATTCAGATTGGTCAGCCTTACAGATTTGGAGAAAAGAGTCCGATTAACCTCATCTGAGTTGGAAGAGGCATGTGCCCATTTATCAAAAGAGAATAGAATCTTATGGATAGAAGAAGATTCTGTGATCCATAAAGAATCCTATGATCAGTTGAAAATAGAAATACTGGAGAGGATGAACCACTTTCACGAAAGCCATCGCAATCAGAGGGATGCTTCCCAGGAAGATATCCGTTCTAAAATTTCCCCCCTCTTAAATCAACGATTATATGAGGTCATCCTGCAGGAACTTAAGAATGAAGGAAAGATAGATATTAAAAACGGAAGGATCAAGGTCGTGGGATTTCAGGTTGAATTGAGTGAAAAGCAAAAACAAATTTATAACCAGTTGGACGGAATCTGCAAATCGTATCGCTTTCGACCTTTACCCTCGAACGTCTTTGAGAGGATCAAAGATCGCTACGGAGATAAGGAAGTGGAGGCTGTATTAAAATGGATGATGAGCGAGGGGAGGCTGATCAAATTGAATAACCATCGATTAATTCATTCGGAATCGATTGAGGAGATCAAAGGGATTTTAAAAAACCATATCGAAAAGAGAGGACAAGTGACTTTAGGGGAGTCTATAGAAATACTCGGTATTGGCCGAACCCAAGCCCAAC
>CAKZKY010000189.1 GCA_937124575.1 uncultured Pseudomonadota bacterium
GGAAGTTGCTTGAGAGGATCGAAGCTCGGGCACAAGACGATAGAGATGAGGCATGGCTTCAGTCACTGATCTTTGAACATCCAGAGGTTTTGCCTGTAGCATACTTTGATGAAGTTTATAGCCCCGCCATACCTGTGGGAAGGGAGATCGAAACTTCTTCCGGCTACATCGATAACCTATATGTAAGCCCGAGAGGTGGTATAATAATTGTAGAGACTAAACTATGGAGCAACCCAGAAAAACATAGAACTGTAGTGGCTCAGATAATAGACTATGCAAAAGAACTTTCAAAATGGAATTACGATCAATTGAATGCTGCAATACTGAAGGCAGCCCGAGTTGAGAATGTTGAGCACAAAAGGTCTTTAGAACAAATCATTTCACCTTTGTAGATTGTCAAGTAAAATTGACCCACCTTTTTCATTGAATTTTGACCCACCCCATAGTTTGAGCAAACCTTTAGTGTAATCCTTAGCAACAGTCATTTTCAGATTCCTGAGATCATTTCTCTTTAGGTTTCATCTTATCCTTTACCCGATAACTGTTCCCCTGAATAGGAATAATATGACAGTAATGTAAAAATCGATCCAGAATCGCTGAGGCAATCACCTCATCTCCTCCAAAGACATTTCCCCATTGCTCAAAGGGAAGGTTCGTCGTGATAATGGTCGATCCCCTCTCATATCTCTTTGAAATCAATTGAAAGAATAAGTTGGCCCTCTGAGTATCCATATTCATATACCCCAGCTCATCAATAATCATCAGAGGAATCCGACAATACCCCTCGATCACCTCCACCGTGGAGTTATCAATTAATGTCGAATACAACTGATCCATTAAGGAAGAGACCGTCGTAAAGAGCGTCCGTATCTTATTCTGACAAGCCCTGATCCCAATCCCAATGGCCAGGTGGGTCTTGCCGACCCCAGGCGGCCCAATGAAGATAATATTCTCCTGCTTTGAGATGAAACCCAGTTGGGCCAACTCCTTGATCTTTCTCTCGTCCAAAGAAGGCTGAAAAGCAAAGTTAAACGTCTCCAAAGTCTTCAAAGAGGGAAACTTCGCTTTGCTGATTTTGGCCTGAACGGATCGATCCGTCTTGACCAAGATCTGTTCTTCTACCAATCGAGCTAAATAAGAGGTATAGGCCATCTTCGCCTTGGTCGCTTTATGGGCCTCTTCTTCAAAAATCTCTGCCATATGATTTAAGGTCAGGGATTTGAGTTGCATTCGGAGCTGCTCCAATTCTGTCATCCCCCACCTCCCATCTGAGCTATCCCGCTATAGTACCCCAAGGAGCGGGTAATCTGAGGAGACTGAATCTTAGAGCTTGAAGAAATGCCATGGGGCAGAAGGGGTTTTGAGCTAAGAAGATGCCTCAAGGTAGAGACTTTGCAGCTACCAAAGCTCAGAGAAATCCCCATCGCCTCCTCAATATCCTCCACCCTGTAATAAGACCTCAGGGATAAGACCATCTTGGCCCACCGCCAGGTATTATAAGAGTACTCCCTGGCCATCCGGAGATAAAACTCCTTGCCATGCTTCCCAAAGACCTTTAAGAAATCCTCCCGAATACAGGGGGCCGATTGAGGAAGCCTGGGCCTAAGCCCTTCATAATGAGACGGATCAATCACCGTCCTGCCCTTGCTGGTTGAAATCTCATGAGTCGCAATCAACTCATTGGCTAAATTAAAAATCCGCAACTTCTCCCCCAGATAGGAAACGATGCAAACCTGCTTGCCAGCATAATGATGAGGAACCGAATACCTCACCCCCTCCACCGAGATCAAACAGTCCCAACTGACCTTCCGAAAAACCCTTTGACGAGAGAAAAAGGGCTGTCCCGGAAGAGAACTCAACAACGGCCTCTCCTCCTCAAAAAGCTCTTCCGGAATTCTCTGAAGACCCCGATGAACCTCAGAACACCACCTCTTGAGAAACTCTTTAAACTTCTGATTCATGTCTTCCAAGCTCTCAAATTCATTGCCCTTTACAAAATGCTCCTCAATATATCGAAAAGGATTCTCCACCTTCCCCTTCAGCCTCGGCCAATAACAAGGACACGGCTTAGGCTCAATGCGATAGGTCCCACAAAACTCCAAAAAATTCTCATTAAAAACAATCTCCTCCCCCGATGGTAACAAACCATCGCTGTCGCATTGTCGATTAATAACTGCTTGGCCGTCCCTCCCAGATCATAAAAAGATGACTCTAACCCATCCAGCACACTCTGCTGAGTGTCTGTATAGGCAAAGATGCCTGCCTTGTACCGACTATATCCAGACACCACTAAGAAACAGTAAACCTGGCGCTCCTGACCCCCAATCCAAACCCGATACCCTGACCAGTCAAATTGATATTGCTCCCCAGGAGTCGTCTCGTATCGCATCGATACTTTGTTCGAAGCCTTGTTCAACCCTCGTTTCTTCAAATATCGATACAGACTCCCAGAGGATCCACTATACCCCTCCCTTCTCAGCTCCTCCAACATCCGGGACCCAATGAACTGCTTTTCAACCATCTCCTCAATCTCTTTCTCGAAGTCCTTCAAAACATGATCCCCCTTCGGCTTCCTCTGGTAGATCGTTCGAGCTTCCTCTCTGATCACTCTCCTTACCGTGTTTCTACTCACCTTACAAAACCTGGCAATCTTCCGAATCGATATCCCTTTCGCTCTCAGGGTACGGATCGTCACCCATTCATCCACTTTTACCATCTCCTCTTCTCCTTTCCATCTTACCTAAGATGGAAAGGTCTTTACTCAAGGTGGGTCAATTTTCAATGATAAAAGTGGGTCAGTTTTCAGTGTAACTCAACACCTTATTTGCAAGAAATAGGTATGACAGTAGTTGATTTTCAGGAGCGTGTGATAGCAACAATAGAGAATGGCGAGTTCTTGCTTTTGATAATTGGCGACACAATATCACCAAATTTGGCATTGCTTACCGAGTCTATATAAGGTGTGCCAGGCTTAGATTTTCGCTTAGGTTTAATCGAACTGCAATTATATCCACTGGGAGAAAATCGAGATTGGCCACTCTTAGTCGTTCCCGATATTGTTGGCCGCACGGTTGAAAAGACTCGGGGGGTAATAAGGGTTCAATATACCCAGGAACGACCAAAGCTCGAAATAGAGATTGAGGAAATTGAGAGGCCTGAACAACCAAAGGGGAAAACGACACAAAAAGTCTTCCTAAAGAAAGCGCCCAACGATCTTTCTGAAGTCTATGAGCAGTGGTTGACCATATGGCAGGAGAAAGGGCTGGTTGTGTATTGGGGGGTGACGGGTTTTAGCCTTAGAGTCAATGTGGGGGGAAAACTACAGACGGTTCTTGATGCCTATCCTACATGGGCTGTTTCGCTGGTCCGTTCAATAGATGCTAAGCGGTTGGGCGTTTCCGAGTCAGCCTATAAGAGATACGTGGAGTCGATCAGTTCCGTACCTAATGCGATTGGTCTTCTTTCAGCTGGGAAAAAATACATCAAACACAATTCACTTACAACAGAGAACCTCATGGCTCTTCTACAGGCAACAACGGAATTGGTGGACAGCATTCGACCATAGATTGAAGAAGCTAGGGCTAACACTTATAAGGCCTCCG
>CAKZKY010000190.1 GCA_937124575.1 uncultured Pseudomonadota bacterium
CAAGGCGGCGATCATCTTGGGAAACCCGATCGTCGTCAGGCTAAGGAGAAGGACATGATAAATCTCCTCCGGAGAGATTCCCAGGTCAACAGCCCTGCGGGTGTGAGATTTAATGGCTCCATGCGACTCGGAGCCAATGGCAATCCCTAATTTAATCAACCTACGCGTCTTCTCATCGAGGGGACCAGAAGCATGACAGAGGTTGGCGAGCTTTTCATAGGCTTTCTCAATCTCGGGAAATTCTTTCCTAAAACGTTCGTAAGAAATTGGCAGATATTCCATATCTCCTCCCTTCCTTTTTTATGAATTGAGTTTAGTGATCCGACCGAACCGTCTGTATCTTAGCATAACTTGCATCCTTTTTGTAGAAAAAAAGAATAGCTTGCTTTCTCGATTCCCTTAATCCATTGGCGTGACTTAACCACTATGGATCGATTTTGAAATTGAATGGAAGTCACCTTGCTCCGCAGGTGAAAATTGATTATAATTTTTATGTTCGTTTAAAATATCCTTAAGGAGGAATAGAGTGATGGAAAAGCCTTTGGTTGGAATATTAATGGGAAGCGATAGTGATTTGCCAGTCATGGAGAAAGCCGCAGAGGTTTTTAAGGAGATGGGGATTCCTTTTGAAATGGATATCAGCTCGGCTCACCGCCTTCCTGAAAAAACAGCCAATTATGCTAAGACCGCAAGGGAGCGTGGTCTTGAAGTTTTGATTGCAGGAGCCGGTATGGCGGCTCACCTCGCGGGAGTGGTTGCCGCCCATACCACTTTGCCGGTCATCGGCGTTCCACTCAAATCCGGAGCCCTGGAAGGAGTGGATGCCCTGTACTCCACCGTACAGATGCCTCCAGGAGTTCCTGTGGCTACGGTTGGCATTGACGGAGCAAAGAATGCCGCCTATCTCGCCTGTGAGATTCTTTCCATTAAATACCCCGAAGTCGTTAAGAAGCTGGAGGATTTCAGAGAGAAGACCAGAAAATCTCTTGAAGAGAAATCGAAATCCCTGAAACAGAGGAATAGCTGATTCCATGGCGACCTCGGTTCTTCATCCGGCCATCTTCTTCGATCGGGATGGGACATTGATCGAAGATCGCGGATTCCTTCATACCCCGGAGGAGGTTTTTTTTTATGAGGACGCCTTCTTATCCCTTCGAACATTAAAGGATCATTTCCTTCTATTTATTGTCACCAACCAACCAGGTATTGGGAGGGGCATCCTTCGACCCGAAGAGGTCGAAAGCGTCAATCAATATGTTGTTCAACGATTGGCTCTCGAAGGAATCACCATTTCCGGCGTCTATTTTTGCCCTCACACACGCGAACAAAGGTGTGTGTGCATCAAACCGAATCCTTATTTTCTCCTGAAAGCAGCTGAGGAATTTGGAGTCGATCTCTCACGATCCTTTGTTGTGGGGGATCATCCGCACGACGTGGAGACAGCTCGCAATGTGGGAGCAAAAGGCATCTACCTTCTGACCGGCCATGGAGAAAAGCACCTTGATGAATTGAACCCGAATGCCTATGTGGCGAAAAATTTAAAGGAGGCGATTGCCTATATCCTAAAGCAGGATGTTCTTCCTTCTAGAGAGGTTCACGAAGCTGCAGAGATCATCAGGAAGGGAGGGGTGGTTGCCTTTCCAACCGAGACTGTCTATGGTCTGGGAGCGGATGCCTTCAATCCTCTGGGGGTCGCTCGTATCTTTGAGATCAAACAGAGACCTTTTTTCGATCCATTAATTGTTCATGTGGCCCATCTTAGGGCTCTGGACCAACTGGTCAAATCGGTTCCCTCCATTGCACTCTGCTTGATTGAGAAGTTCTGGCCGGGCCCGCTGACCCTTGTCCTTCCTAAAAGAGAGGAAGTCCCTGAAATTGTGACAGCAGGTCTTCCTAACGTGGCGGTCCGAATGCCGAAACATCCTTTAGCCCGCTCGCTCATCGAGCAATCGGGTTGTCCCATGGCTGCACCGAGCGCCAACCCCTTCGGGTATGTGAGCCCGACCACAGCCGAGCATGTTCGGGACCAATTAGGAGACCAGGTGGATCTCATCCTTGATGGAGGCCCATGCGAGGTGGGGGTAGAGTCCACTATCGTCTCTTTTGTTGAGAAAGCTCCCACACTATTAAGACCGGGGGGGGTTCCACTTGAAGAGATTGAATCACTCATCGGCAAAGTGGAAGTTCGTTTAGGAGAGGAGAAGGTTTCTGCGCCAGGAATGCTACCGAAGCATTACGCCCCCCGGACGCCCATTTTGATCCATTGGTCCAAAGAAAGTCTGAAGGTCTATCAAAATAAAAAGATTGGGTTCCTTGCCTTCCAGAAGGCCGGGAATGGTTTACAACGATTCGACCATGTCGAAGTTCTTTCGAGACAGGGGGATTTACGCGAGGCAGCAGCCAATCTCTTTTCAGCCATTCGTCGTCTGGATGCTTTGGGCTTGGACCTGATTCTGGCGGAATCTGTTCCCGAAATCGGCCTGGGCCGAGCCATCATGGACCGGTTACGCCGCGCCAGTCATACCTTACCCCAATAATAAGCTCAATCAAAAGATATCTTGTAATTATTTAGAAGGTATGATATATTTCTCTAAAATCTTGTCGTTGGAGGAATAATCATGAAAACAAAGGTGACCGCAAGAGGACAAGTATCGATCCCTTCCGAAATCCGAAAAAAATTGCATATCGAACCTGAGACCAAGCTCGAATGGATGGTCGAGGGAAATACAATCCGTGTCATTCCCATTCCCAAAGATCCCATTACGGCTTTTCGCGGAAGAGGAAAAGGAGTTTATACGACTCAGGACCTGCTGAGAGACAGGAGGCAGGAGAGGAGGAGGGAGGATGACCAGGCTCAGAGAAAGTAAGTCTTTCGTGTTGGATACCTCTGCCGTGTTAGCCTTATGGAATGATGAAAGAGGAGCGGATCAGGTAGAGAGAATATTAAAGACCGTTGGTTTTGAGTCAAAGATTTATATTTCCTTTATTACATTGATGGAGGGGAAATATCTATTGTGGCGAAGGGTTGGGAAGGAGACTGCTGAGGAATTTGAAAGAATGATAAGAAATTTGCCACTCTCAAGAGTCGATGTGACAGACTCTATTCTAAATTATGCCGCCGAGGTCAAATCTACGACGAGATTGTCTATGGCTGATAGTTGGATTATTGCCACTGCAATTGAAACTGGTTCAGCCCTGGTTCATAAAGACCCTGAATTTGAACAGGTGAAGGGCCGGCTGGAACTTATCCCCTTACCATATAAAAAGTAGTTTTAAAGGCGATCCCATGAAAACGCTTAAAAAAAAGGCCTGTTTAAATGTCATCTTTTTTTTCTCCATCATTGTTTCCATTTACCCGGCGTCATGGCCTCAAGCATTACCTGCTGAGGATGTTCAGCTCGTGACCGATGGTCAGTATTTTGAGATGGCCAAGAAGATGATCCAGGAGGCAAAGATCTCTATACGTGTCATGATGTTCGAAATGGGTTATTACGAAAAATATCCCAATACGCCGTCGAATCTTTTGATCCGGGAGTTGATCGGGGCGAAAAAGCGCGGGGTCAAGGTAGAGGTGATCCTGGAGATCAGAGAAGGCGATGATCGGACAACGAAACGCAACCGTGAAACAGGGAAGATCCTGTCCGAAGGTGGTGTGGAAGTTACCTTTGACCCCCTCTCAAAGACCATGCATGCCAAATTGATGATGGTGGATGGAGAACTTATTCTAATAGGAAGCACCAATTGGGTCTTCTCATCGCTGACCAATAACCATGAGGTATCGGTGCTAATCCGATCCAAAGAGTTGGCCAAGGAACTGATGGATTACTTCGATAAGGTGAAAGCCACCGGCAGTAAAACTCAAAAGAAGGAATGATGGAATAATGGAAGAATGGCTTAAACCTAAAAATTATTTAAACTGCGATTTACCCAAATATTTTAGTTTTCCAATATTCCAGTATTCCGGTTATTCATCATGCTCATAGATTCTCATGCACATCTCGAAATGCCTGAGTTCAGGAAAGACTTAAACGAAGTCCTCAAGAGGGCGAAGGATTCAGGCGTCGAATACATCTTCACCGTTGGAACGGAGAAAAAGGACTGGAGAAGAGCCCTTGAGATTGCTCAATCTCACCCATCGGTCTATGCAATCTTGGGAGTCCATCCCCATAACGCAAAAGAGATTGATGAAGAAACTTATCCAACACTGAAAAAACTCTGTCAGAATGAGAAAGTCAGGGCCTATGGAGAGATCGGTCTGGATTTTTTTCGCAATCACTCTCCAAGGGATATTCAACTGAAGAGATTTAGAGAGCAGATCGGTTTGGCAAAGGATTTGAAACTTCCCCTTGTCATTCACGACCGTGATGCCCATCAAGAGACCCTGGAGATTCTAAAAACTGAAAAGGCAGGGGAGCATGGTGGGATCATCCACTGTTTTTCAGGAGATGAAACCATGGCAAAAGCCTGTATTGAAATGGGGTTCTACATCTCCATCCCGGGAAGCATCACCTATAAAAACGCAGACCCATTTCAAGAGATGATTAAGAAACTTCCTCTGGAGTCGCTTCTGGTTGAGACGGATGCCCCCTTTTTGACTCCTGTGCCTTTCAGGGGGAAGAGAAATGAGCCGAGTTATGTTAAGTATACGGCAGAAAAACTCGCCGAGATTAAAAGAGTGCCTTTTGAAAAGGTGGCTGAAATAACAACCCAAAATGCCCTGAAGGTCTTCAGATTAAATTTAAGTAAGGAATAAGCCTCTTTTTTTTGAAAGTGTGTAATAACTTTGTACCTAAAAATGCGATCGCATTTTTAGGTACAATAGAGGATAGACAGGGTTTGTGGAGATGGGTCTATGAAACCGGCAATCATCGTTGTGGATATGTTGAAAGACACCTTCAAGGAGAGTTCCAGGCTTTCCATTACTCAGGAGGCAAGGCAGATCATTCCCAATCTTCAACGTCTTTTGAAGGAGAGCCGACAGAGGAACTATCCCATCATCTTTGCCTGTGACAGTTTTTTAAAAGAGGACTTCATTTTTAAGGGAAAGATGAAAACACACTCTCTTCGGGGAACCGAAGGCTCAGAAGTGGTGGATGATCTCAAGCCAGAGCCGACGGATATGGTCTTACCGAAGAGACGGTTCAGCGCTTTCTTTAAAACCGATCTTGACCAGACCCTACGGACCTTTGGTGTGGACACGATTGTGGTGACAGGTATCACTACCGAGGTCTGTGTCCTGACGACCGCCATGGATGGGCTCTGTCACGATTTCTCCGTCATCGTTTTAGAAGATGGCTGTGCCAGCCGAAACCAGGAGATCCATCAGGGGTGCCTCAACCTCTACCGGGAATTTGCCCTCTACCCTTTGCTCAGGATCATGACGGTTGATGAGTTTTTAAAACTATGAAAGAATGCAGTGTACCTTTAATTGATGAGCTTAAGCAGATCCTCGCTTCAAGAAACCGAAGGGTCATTGACCATCCCCCCTTTTCCCATGCAGCAGTCCTTGTTCCTTTATATCAAAAGGAGGGTCAGTGCCACCTTCTCTTTACCAAAAGGTCGGATCTGGTGAAGTATCATAAAGGGGAAATCTCTTTCCCTGGCGGGATGGTGGATGAGGAAGACCATGAACTGGTACATACCGCACTCCGGGAGGCCTATGAAGAGATCGGTCTTAAAGAGAAGGATGTCCAGATCATCGGGCTTCTGGATGATATTGTGACTACCACCCAATTTATTGTCACCCCCATTGTCGGCCTTTTTCCTTATCCCTATCCATTTCGAGTGAGCGAGGTTGAGATCGCAGAGCTCATCGAAGTGCCTCTTACCCACTTACTCGACGAAAATTCCTTTCGTGAAACAGAGATCGTCTGGATGGGACAGAAGGAATTCGTTTATGCCTTTCAATATGAACATCACACCATCTGGGGAGCAACAGCAAGGATCCTAAAACAATTTTTAGATTTAATTTCTTCTCATCGAGGACAAAGGAATGAAGGCCATTGATCTTCTCAAATTGGTTGCCAGTCTCATCCTCTGCCAAATAGCTGGTTTTATCGGTTCCCTTTTTACCGTACCTGCCATTCCGACCTGGTATCAAACGATTGATAAACCCTCTTTCACACCTCCCAATTGGATTTTCAGTCCAGTATGGATCAGCCTCTACCTTTTAATGGGAATCTCTCTCTTCCTTGTCTGGCGGAGGGCAGATCATCCGAGATTTAACAGGGCCATCCTTTTCTTCTTGATTCAGTTGATCCTCAATGTCCTGTGGTCAGGCGCATTTTTTGGGCTCCGCTCGCCATTTCTGGGCCTAATTGACATTCTCCTGCTCTGGATGGCCATCCTTTTAACGATTCAAACATTTTTTAAGATCTCGAGATGGGCAGGTGGGCTTCTCATCCCCTATGCCCTGTGGGTTAGTTTCGCTACGGTCTTGAACTTTTCTCTCTGGATTTTAAACCGCTAAAAGAGATGATTCAGAAAGAAAGAATCAAAGTGCTCAATTCAAAAATGGTGAGAAAAGGCCAATACGTCCTCTACTGGATGCAGGCCTCTCAGAGGGCAGAATGCAATCATGCCATGGAATATGCGATTTTACAGGCCAACGAGCTGAGGGTGCCGCTGCTGGTCTATTTTGGAATCACCGATCGCTTCCCAGAGGCGAACGAAAGGCATTATGTCTTTATGTTAGAAGGATTGAAGGAGGTGAAGAACACCCTTGAGCAGAGAGGGATCCGGATGGTGATCCTTCACCAATCTCCTGAGATTGGCGCTGTTCGATTGTCGAAGCAGGCCTCGCTGGTTGTTGTGGATCGGGGCTACTTGAGGATTCAGAGGCAGTGGAGAGAAGAGGCGGGTCAAAGGATGGAGTGTCCTTTGATTCAGGTTGAAAGTGATGTGGTCGTTCCAGTTGAAGAGGTCTCTTCAAAAGAGGAGTATACGGCTGCTACGATTCGGCCAAAGATTCATAAAAGACTGACCCATTTTCTCATTGGTGTAGAGGAGAATGAGCCTCTCTACTCATCCCTTTCCATAGATATGGATTCTTTTGAAATCGGGGATATTGAGAAAGCGATTTCAAAACTTCGCATTGACCGTAGCGTCAAGAAGGTGGATTCTTTTAAAGGAGGGACGAAGGAAGCCCTGAGACATCTGGAGTTTTTTTTAGAGGGGAAATTGGACCGTTACCCTGAACTCCGCAATGATCCGACGCTCGATTATCTCTCCAATATGAGCCCTTATCTCCACTTTGGGCAGATTTCATCCCTCTCTATTGCTTTAAAGGTTAAAGAGACGAAGAGTCCTGGCGTTGAGGCCTTTCTTGAAGAGCTCATCATCCGAAGGGAGTTGAGCATGAACTTCGTTTTCTATAACAATAAGTACGACTCCTTCGAAGCCATTCCTGAATGGGCTAAAAAATCCCTCAGGTCCCACCAGCGAGATAAGCGTTCCTATCTTTACTCCCTTAAAGAGCTTGAGCAGGCCAAGACGCATGATCCCTACTGGAATGCCGCTCAGGAAGAGATGGTGATAAAAGGGAAGATGCATGGCTATATGAGAATGTACTGGGGAAAGAAGATCCTCGAATGGTCTAAGACACCCCAAGAGGCTTTCCGCAATGCGCTCTACCTGAACAACAGATATGAACTGGATGGAAGGGATCCCAATGGATTTACTGGAGTGGCTTGGTGCTTTGGAAAACATGACCGCCCCTGGGGAGAGAGGCCGGTTTTTGGAAATGTGAGATACATGAATGACAAGGGCTTAAAAAGGAAGTTTGATGCTGATCGCTATGTGAAGATGATTCACGCAATTTCTTCTCAAGGGGGTTAATTCAACTCGATTATGGTATGATATTTTTAAATTCTATGAGACCAAGGAGGAAAGGTGATGAAACTGAGCGAATACTTTGAAAAGACTAAGGGAATTGGAGTGATTGCCACATCTGATGATCAGGGCAAGGTGGGGCTTGCTGTTTACGGAAGGCCCCACTTTATTAACGAGAAAACAGTTGCCTTTATCATGGCCGATCGGTTGATGCATAAGAACCTTCAGGCCAACCCTTATGCGGCCTATCTCTTTATGGAGGACAAGGGAAGATATGTGGGGAAAAGGCTCTACCTGACCAAGATCAAAGAGGAGAAGGATCCGTCACTCATCAATCAGATTAGGAGAACCGATAGCTGTCCGGCCTATACGAAATATAAAGATAGCATTAAGTACCTTGTCTATTTTCGGATTGATAAGGTTTTACCCTTAATCGGTGATAAGAAATAGAACCTGGGGTGAAGGGGGCGTTATGAAGATTCTGATCACAGGGGGCACAGGTTTTGTTGGGACACAACTCACCTCTCGACTGCTTGCGGATGGCCACGAAGTGACCATCCTCACCAGATCATTAAAAGGAGCAAAGGGGTCGTCACCCGGTATTTCCTACTTAGAGGGAGATCCAACCAAGCAAGGTCCCTGGCAGGAGGTTATCCAGCAACATGACGCGGTCATCAATCTTGCTGGAGCCTCCATCTTCAGCCGATGGACAGAAGAATATAAAAAAGCCATTCGAGATAGCCGGGTCCAGACCACTCGAAATATTGTTGAGGGAATACCGTCTCGAGATGAGACGCCATTTGTTCTCTTTAGCACTTCCGCTGTTGGCTACTATGGATTTTGCGGAGACGAAGAATTAACAGAGGCGTCTCCCCATGGTGATGATTTTTTAGCCAGGATTGCAGTGGAATGGGAAGGAGAGGCATTAAAAGCAAAAG
>CAKZKY010000191.1 GCA_937124575.1 uncultured Pseudomonadota bacterium
ATCATTTAAACCCATCAATATCATAGGGGATTTAGAATATCAACCAAAATTTTTTCAATACTTGGAAGTAAAAAAAAGAACGCTCTTTTTTTTTACTTGACAAATATTATTATCGTGCTATGTTCCACATGGATTATAACCATTCAAATCCATAATTCCAGAAGTTTAAATTTAATTGAAAGGAGGGCTCAAAGAATTTCTGTTTCAAAAATTTAAGAAAGAAGGTGATTCAATGGCTATGAAGATAACACGAAGAACATTTTTAAAGATCTCAGGCGCCACAGCCGCTGGAACAGTAATGGGTGGCTTAGGATTCGATCTCTCGCCGGTTGCTTCTTATGCCCAGGAACTCCGAATCAAAGGAGCCAAAGAGACAACCACTGTCTGCGTTTACTGTTCGGTCGGTTGTGGAATTATCGTCCACACCGATGCCAAAGGAAAGGTCATTAACACGGAGGGCGATCCCGATCATCCAACCAGTGAAGGCGCTCTCTGCGCAAAAGGAATGTCACTTTACCAGCTCATCAACAATAAAGATCGGCTGACGAAAGTCCTCTACCGGGCACCCAATAGCACAAAATGGGAAGAAAAATCCTGGGACTGGGCTCTTACTGAAATGGCAAAAAGGATCAAAAAGAGCCGTGATGCCAGCTTCACTGAAAAAAATGATAAGGGCCAGGTAGTCAACCGGACCAATGGCATGGTTGGCATCGGTTGTGCCCATGTCAATAATGAGGAGGGCTGGCTCTATCAGAAATTTCTCCGTTCCCTCGGACTCGTCTATATTGAGTTCGAAGCCCGCCTCTGACACAGCTCCACGGTAGCGGCTCTGGGAGAGTCGTTCGGACGTGGCGCAATGACCAATTGCTGGACGGATATTGGGGTGAGTGATTGCATTCTTATCATGGGAAGCAATGCCGCTGAAAACCATCCGGTTGCCATGAAATGGGTCTTAAGGGCACAGGAAAAAGGTGGAAAGATTATCAGTGTTGATCCGAGATTTACTCGAACCTCCGCCAAGGCTGACATCTATGCTCCCATGCGTTCCGGTGGAGATATCGCCTTTCTGGGCGGGATGATCAAATACATCCTCGATAAAGACCTCTTCTTCAAAGACTATGTGATCCATTACACCAATGCCCCCTTTATCGTAAGCGACAAGTTTGATTTTAAAGATGGCCTCTTCTCGGGTTACAACCCCGAAAAGAGGACCTACGATAAAGCCACCTGGGTCTTTGAAAGGGACGAAAAGGGAATTCCTGTCAAGGATATGACCCTTCAGCACCCGAGAAGCGTTTTTCAATTGATGAAAAAATTCTACTCCCGATATGATCTGGATACGGTCACTACCCTGACGGGAACTTCAAAGGCCGATTTGATTAAAGTCTACGAAACCTTCGCCGCAACTGGAAAGCCCGATAAGGCAGGAACCATGCTTTATGCCATGGGATGGACCCAGCATACGACTGGAACTCAGATCGTTCGTGCGGCCTCGATGGTCCAATTGCTTCTGGGTAATGTCGGAATGGCAGGAGGCGGAGTCAATGCTCTTAGAGGCGAGTCCAACGTTCAGGGGATTACCGACCAGGCATTGCTCTTCCATATCCTTCCCGGCTACTTGCCCGCAGTCAATGCAGCCCTGGAGAACCTTGAAAAATATAATGCAACCACTCCAAAGGCGGTTGATCCAATGAGTGTGAACTGGTGGTCGAACAGACCCAAATATATTGCCAGTCTGCTCAAATCGTTCTATGGCGAAAATGCCACTAAAGAGAATGATTTCGGATATAGTTGGTTGCCGAAAATTGATGTTGGTCAAAACGCCTCCTGGCTTTTCATGTTTGACAAGATGTTCAACGGCGATTTTTCAGGGATGATCTGCATGGGAATGAACCCGGCCTGTGGCAGCCCCAATTCTGAAAAAACCAGACAGGCATTGGCCAAATTGGACTGGATGATAGACATTGACCTTTTCGAAAACGAGACCAGCTCTTTCTGGAAAGGCCCTGGGATGGATCCCAAGAAGATCAAAACCGAAGTCTTTCTCCTTCCAGCCTGCATGTCGGTTGAAAAAGAAGGAAGTGTTTCAGATAGCGGTCGTGTGGGTCAATGGCGCTATAAAGCCTGTGAGCCTCTTGGTGATTCCAAACCAGATGGACAGATCGTTCATGAACTCTACATGAAGGTCAAAGAACTCTATGCGAAAGAGGGAGGGGCCTTCCCTGATCCGATCTTAAAGTTGAAATGGGACTATGCAAAGGATGGCAAGGTTGACTTCCACGCGGTAGCCAAAGAGATCAACGGCTACTTTACCGAGGATATTGCCGAGCATCCAATTGACAAAAAGCCTATAAGAAAGGAACGCAGGTTCCTAACTTTGTCTTCCTACTTGCAGATGGCCGTACGTCATGTGGAAACTGGCTCTA
>CAKZKY010000192.1 GCA_937124575.1 uncultured Pseudomonadota bacterium
GTGCTGGACCTGCTTATAGCAGAGTGGGGAGATCAAGCACGGGTAGCGGTTTATCCAGACGGAACCATCCAGTATTTCAAGGCGCAACTATAGAAGGAAAACAGAGGATAACAGGCAGAGGATGAGGTGATAGGGGGGAAGAGTTTCTTGATCAGATGATTTCGAAGCCGGCGTTCTTGATTGATTCTTTTATTCGCTGGTTCATACGGACCATCACTTTAGTAGGGTATCTCACCTTAAAGAGGAACTGGGCATTATTCTGAATGTCGAGCCGCTTCATCTCTTTCTTGACCCTCTCAACAAACTTACTCTCCTCCTGTTTGTCTGCTTCGAGGGCCTCGATGAAAGCCCTTTCTAAATATTTCTCCATATCCTCGTCAATCTTTCCATATTTATCATCGAAGGTTTTTCTGATTTCATCATCCTCTAATATTCGATACTTTTCCTGATGGACGATGGCCTCCTTTTTCAATTTGGGGATGGTTCGGGGAATGGATTTGGGATATCCCAGGCAGAGGACCATCATAGGAAGGACATATTCTGGGAGTTCAAAATATCTTCTCGTTTCATCAATTTCATGTTGAATCGAACCGATATAGACTGAACCAAGGCCAAAGCTTTCGGCAAGGATCACCACATTCTGAGCCGCGGCCATCAGGTCAGCATAGGCGATCAAAAAATGGTTAAGTGCCTGTTGACCCCTGAAGTCGGTCTGGCACATCTCAGCCCACTTTTTAATCCGGTAGAAATCAATACAGAAGATCATTGAGAGAGGAGCATTTTTGACCCAGGGTTGACCTCCAGCCAATTTGGCCAGTTTCTCTCTTCCCTCCTGGCTTCGAACCAGAATGATGGATAGAGGTTGAATATTTCCGCCAGATGGGGCGGTATTGGCCACCTCGAGGAGTTTTTCAATCATTGGTTCAGGGATGTTCTGACCCAAAAATGCCCGTGCTGACCGCCGATTCTTCATCAATTCATAGAGGTCCATGGTTTCTCCTTTCCTCTGGAACTTTTCAAATGAGATTAACAGAGCGAGAAAGTCTTGACAAGTCATTTTGAATGTTGTAAGTTAATCGCAACTATAGCGAGGATATATAGAATTGAAAGGCACCTCGAAGATTAGGAGAATGAATTGGTGGCGCTGGCAGAAAATTCGAGGGGAGGTCTGCCCAACGCCGATCTAAACATTTAAATTAAAACGAAGGCCATGGGTGGCATCCCAAATGCTCCCATGGCCTTTTTTTATTGTTTAAGTGGCACTCGAAAAGGCTATGGAACTCAACCATAGCCTTTTTTTATTTCAAAATGCCAGGAAAAATCTCAGGAACGATGAAAACGACAGCCGAGAACGGAGTTCAAGAAGGATTAGGAAATTACACGAATGGTAACGAATTTCACGAATGAAACCCATCCGTGTCATTTGTTCTCATTCTTGTTATTTGTCTCTATTTTTTAAACCCAAATGAAAGGAGAAGAGAGATGATCAAAGAAGCGATTGGCAAGTTGGTGTTAAAAGAGAATTTGACAGCAAAGGAAATGACAGGAACAATGATGGAGATTGTTACACAGAAAGCCACGACCGCACAGGTCGCCTCCTTCCTTACGGCATTGAGGATGAAAGGCGAAACTTCAGAGGAGATTACGGCAGCGGCAAAGGTGCTTAAAGAGAGGTCTTTAAAGATGGATTTGGGGAAAGATTTAGTCTGCCTCGATCGGGAGGAGATCACTGTAGAAAGGGAGACCATCCTGAGTACAGTAAGAAACCCCTCAGGCGGAACCGCCATCTTCAATGTTTCAACAGCAACAGCCCTTGTGGTTGCAGGAGCCGGCCAGAAGGTGGCCAAATATGTGAGGAGATCTCTCCCTCCCCTTTGCGGATGTGCCGATGTCATTGAGGCTCTGGGAATCAATCTGGACCTGACTCCTACCCAGATTAAGAGGTGTTTTAAGGAGGTTGGCGTCTGTTTCCTTCACGAATCTTTAATGCACAACGGAATGGAGAACCTCATTTCCATAAGGAGGAAGATTGGCATCCGAACCCTTTTCAACCTTTTAGATCCCCTGATCAATCCTGGTGGAGCAAAGGTTCAGGTATTAGGAGTCTATGATCCGAATCTCACAGAGAAGATGGCCACTGTATTGAGGAACCTTGGAATCGAAAGAGGTTTTGTGATCCACGGGAAGGATACGATGGATGAGATAAGCATCACCGGGGAGAGCAAGGTGACGGAATTTAAAAGAGGAGAGGTAAACAGTTATTTCATCAAACCAGAGGATTTGGGGTTGAAAAGAAGAACACTCGATGAGATTAAGGGGGGAACGAAAGAGCAGAACGCAGAAATCATCTTGGAAGTTCTAAGAGGTGAAAGAGGTGGAAAACGGGATATTACTGTTTTGAATGCGGCTGCGGCTTTTATGATTTCAGGAATGGTGAAGGGTTTAAAGGAAGGGATTGGCCTGGCCGAGCAGGCCATTGATTCAGGAAGAGCCCTTGAAACCTTAAACAAACTGATTCAATTTACAAATTCTGAACATCGGTTCGTAAGAGGGGAAATGATAGCCGAGATGAGATGAAAGGGCCTCATTTTTATATTGACATAGTTTAAAAATAGGTTTATTGAAACGGCAACGATATTCATAATAGGGGGATTCTATGGAGAGAAATGATGTCGTTGTCGTGAGTGCGGTTCGGACACCTTTTGGAAAGTTTGGAGGAACGCTCAAAGATATCCCTTCCATTGATCTCGGAGCCATGGTTATCCGGGAGGTCCTCCGCAGAGTCAACGTGAGGCCTGAAGAAGTGGAGGAGACCTATTACGGAGTCGCTGTTCCTGGGGAGGTGGGGTTGGAGACCGATGTTCCTGCCAGACAGGCAACCCTCAAGGCGGGAATGCCTGGCGAATCTATCTCCATCACACTGGATCGGGCCTGTTGTTCTTCAATGGCAGCGGTAAGACTGGGCTATAGGGCGATCAAAGCGGGAGAGATTGAGATCGCATTAGGGGTTGGAGCTGAAAATATGAGCCGAACGCCTCTCATTGTTCCTCCTTATGTGCGATGGGGAAGTCGCTTGGGGAATATCGTAGTCTGGGATGGTCTATTTGAATTGGGTTATAAGGGTTTCAATCCTGTTTCCGTTGATGCTGGAGAGGTGGCTCTGGAATACGGAATTAGCCGGGAGGACCAGGATCGCTGGGCCTACGGAAGTCAGATGAAGTATGCAAAGGCTTTCTCCGAGGGGAAGTTTAGAGTGGGGGAAGAGTTGATGAAGGTTGAGATTCCTCAGGGGAAAAGGCCCCCCATTATTTTAGAGCATGATGAATTTCCAAAACCGGACACGACGATTGAGAAACTCTCGAAGCTTCCAACTGTTTATGGTAGCCCCACAGTGACCGCTGGCAATGCGCCTGGTCTTGATACCGGCGCTTCAGCCATTTTGATCATGAGCGAGAAGAAGGCGAAAGAAAAAGGGCTCAAACCCCTGGCAAGGATTATTTCCATGATTGCGACGGCTACTGCACCGAGATTGATTGCAGCCATACCAGGGTTCACGATCCAGAAAGTACTTGAAAAAGCTGGAATGGATCTTGATCAGATTGACCTGATCGAAGTCAACGAAGCCTTTGCGGCCATGCCATTGGTTAGTGCAAAGATTTTGGCTAATGGCGATGCTGATAAGATGGGATCGATCTTAGAGAAGACCAACGTCAACGGAGGAGCCATTGCCATTGGCCATCCGGTAGGGGCCAGCGGTGCAAGAATTCTCATGACACTGATCTACGAACTGAGAAGAAGAGGTGGTGGTATGGGAGTTGCGTCCATCTGTGGAGGATTAGCTCAGGGCGAAGGAGTGATCGTCCAGGTGGAGAGAGATAATTAAACCCGTTGTTTTATTGAACACGGATGCTATCCCCTGAAACATCTCGTGATTGTTTCTTCAGAGAGTGTTCAGGAGCCATTACAGGATACCACCCCGTTAGGAAATATTTAGCTTTCAAATGGGCAGGCTTATACCCCGATAGAAGCCAAGCATCACATGGAGGGATGCAGAGGGATTTTCTAACGGGTTGATGTCCAAAACGGTGCATGCAATATGGCCTCAATGTTTGATTGAAGAAGGGTTTGCAAGCATTTCGCCAAACCAATTTTTGCAATAACGGGGTTGATAGGTTTCAAGACCAATAGGGGGAATTTGAAAACGTTTTGGTCCGTTAGAAAGTCTAATCTTTTCTAACGGGGGTTTACCATTACCTATTGAGATAGCATTTTAGGTAATCTATATTTTTGTTCATGAAAAATTTAAAGAAAAAAACCCATTCAGATTTATCTCGAACCTCAGCAGGATCACGTGTTGGAAGCGCTTTCGAAGAGAAGAGGGATCTCAAAGGCAGGGATCATCCGAGAAAGCCTTGAGAGATTCTTAAGAGAGGTACCTGTAGAAGAGGATTCTGCCATGAGCCTTATTGGACTTGGATACTCAGGTAAGAAAGACCTTTCTGTTCGGCATGGTCAGTGTCTTCAAAAATATCCCAGATCGAAGAAAAAATGATGGTTTTTTGAAGATATCTTTGTCGACACCAGTGGTTGGATTGCCCTGGTGGACAGAGACGATGCCCATCACAAAGAGGCTGCTCTAAGTTATCCTTCCCTCTTAAAAAATTACAGAAATTTAGTAACGAGCAACTTTGTTATTGCCGAAACCTATATCATCATTTTGAACGAATTGGGTCATCAAGCGGCTATTGTTTTTCTTGAGAAATTAAAGGCGAGCCCACAGATTTTGAAAGTTTATTCCAATGAAGATATTGAGACAGAAGGGGAATTCATTTTATCAAAATATAGCGATCAAAATTTCAGCTATACGGATGCTGTTAGTTTTGTGATTATGAAGAGGCGAAAGATTAAAAAAGCCTTTTCCTTTGGCAAGCCTTTTTAAATGCAGACTTTGTAAACCTTCCTTAAAGGTTAACCTGCCTAAACGAGATTATCATCGTCTTGCAACAAAAGGAGTGCCACCGCTCTTTATGGCCTAACACCCCTTCTTTCATACTGAGGGAGCGTGAGAGGCATAAGGTTATTTTTGATTAATGGATATCCTTATGGTAGCTTTGGAGGGAGCGGACACTGCCTTTTCCCTGACGGGCGGCCGCAATCCCTTTGGCAGCCGCAATGGCTGCAGCTAACGTGGTGATATAAGGGATCTTATATCGAATAGCTGCTTTACGAATATAGGAGTCATCTTCCTTGCTAAGCTTACCGCTGGGCGTATTGATAACGAGGTGAATCTCCTTATTCTTAATCCCATCAACGATGTTCGGCCTTCCCTCGTGCATCTTAAGAATGGGGTCGGACTCGATCCCGTGTTCGGCAAGAAACTTGTGGGTTCCATTGGTTGCCTTTATTTTAAAACCCAATCGGTAAAATTCCTGAGCCACATCGAGAACGGCCGGTCTATCCCATTGTGAAACCGTTATTAAAACCGTTCCTTCAGAAGGAAGCAACTGCTGGGCTGCCTCTTCTGCCTTATAAAAGGCAAGACCAAAAGAGTCTGCCATTCCTAATACCTCGCCGGTGGAGCGCATCTCGGGGCCTAAAATGGGATCCACCTCGGGAAACATATTGAAAGGGAAGACCGATTCTTTGACCCCAAAGTGTCTGATGAATTTCGGTTTGAGATTGAGAGAACTCAATTTTTTGCCAAGCATCAACTGAGTAGCCAACCGCGCCATTGGAATGTTACAGACCTTTGAAACGATTGGAACCGTACGAGAGGCACGTGGGTTTGCTTCCAACACATAGACCCGATCGCCGGCAATGGCATATTGAATATTCATCAGTCCAATCACATTGAGTTCGATGGCGATCTTTTTCGTATAGTCATAGATGGTTTCTGTGTGCTTGGCCGGGATACTGATAGGTGGAATGACGCAGGCAGAGTCTCCGGAATGGATGCCGGCGAGCTCGATATGTTCCATCACTGCCGGCACAAAGGCGCCGGTCCCATCGGAGATGGCATCGGCCTCTGCTTCAATGGCATTTTCCAAAAATTTATCAATCAGGATCGGCCGCTCCGGTGTCACGCCTACGGCCGCTGCCACATACTGTTTAAGCATCTCCTCGTCATGTACAACCTCCATGCCCCGGCCTCCAAGCACATAAGAAGGCCTGACCATGAGGGGATAGCCAATTCTCTCAGCCACTGAAATGGCCTCCTCAAGATTGCTGGCCATGCCGGATTCGGGCATTGGAATCCTTAATTTAGCCATCATCTGGCGGAAACGATCGCGGTCTTCTGCAAGGTCGATTGTCTCCGGTGATGTCCCGATGATCTTGACTCCAGCCTCGGCCAATTCATTGGCAAGGTTGAGGGGGGTCTGGCCCCCGAATTGAACGATCACTCCTTCGGGTTTCTCTTTTTCGTAGATACTTAAAACATCCTCAAGGGTGAGTGGTTCAAAGTAGAGCTTGTCAGAGGTGTCGTAGTCTGTGGAAACGGTCTCTGGATTACAGTTGACCATAATGGTCTCGTATCCCTCATCGCGCAGGGCAAAGGCCGCATGAACACAGCAATAATCGAACTCAATTCCCTGTCCGATCCGATTTGGACCGCCCCCTAAGATCATGACCTTTGGTCTGTTGCTCACTTTTACTTGATCTGGGGCGTTGTAGGTCGAGAAATAGTAGGCGGCGTTTTCCACGCCACTGACCGGAACAGGTTCCCAGCCCTGAACCACACCCAGAGAGATGCGTCGCATTCGTATCTCTTTCTCAGATAGCCCAAGGAGTTTCGAGAGATAACGGTCTGAGAAGCCATCTTTTTTTGCTTTCACCAGCAGATCATCGGGAAGGACTTTTCCTTTACAATTCAGGATCTCTTCTTCCAGTTCTACCAGCTCCTTCATCTGCTCTATGAACCAGGGTTTGATAAAAGTTTTTTTGTAAAGGTCATCTACAGTGGCACCTTTGCGGAGGGCCTCGTACATGATGAACTGCCGTTCACTCGATGGCTCGGCCAGTAGGTCCATCAACTCATCGAGGCTCTTTTGATGAAAATTCTTAGCAAAACCGAGGCCGTAGCGGCCGATTTCAAGAGAACGGATCGCTTTCTGAAAGGCTTCTTTGTAAGTTTTGCCAATACTCATGACTTCGCCTACGGCTCGCATCTGGGTACCCAATCTGTCCTGAGCATTTTTAAACTTCTCAAAAGCCCACCGGGAAAACTTTACAACCACGTAGTTCCCTGACGGGGTATATTTCTCTAATGTTCCATCCCTCCAGTATGGGATTTCATCTAGAGTCAGGCCGGCAGCGAGCTTTGAAGAGACGAGGGCAATTGGAAAACCTGTTGCTTTGGAGGCCAGAGCAGAGGAACGGGAGGTTCTTGGGTTGATTTCGATCACCACCACCCGGCCGGTTTTGGGGTCATGGGCGAACTGAATGTTGGTACCACCGATGACCTGGATGGCTTCCACAATATCATAGGCGTGCTTCTGAAGACGTTTTTGTAATTCGGAGGAGATAGTGAGCATCGGAGCCGTGCAAAAAGAGTCTCCCGTATGAACACCCATGGCATCCACATTCTCAATGAAACAGACCGTAATCATCTGATTTTTTGAATCACGAACGACTTCGAGCTCCAATTCTTCCCATCCGAGAACCGATTCCTCTACGAGAATCTGACCGACCAGACTTGCTGAGATACCACGGCTGGCGACTGTACGCAATTCCTCTATGTTATAGACCAGTCCTCCTCCCGTTCCTCCCAAGGTGTAGGCGGGACGAATCACCACTGGATAGCCGAGTTCGGCCGCAATCTCTTCAGCCTCTTCCACGCTCAAAGCGATTTTGCTTCTTGGCATATCGATGCCCAGCCGACTCATGGTTTCCTTAAAGGCTAACCGATCCTCTCCTCGCTCAATGGCATCAATATCCACACCAATGATCTTTACGCCAAACTCCTTAAGAACGCCTGTCCGTGACAGTTCCGAAGAGAGATTCAGACCCGTCTGTCCTCCAAGATTTGGCAGCAAGGCATCGGGACGTTCCTTTTCAATAATATCCTTCATCCTCTGGAGGTTAAGTGGTTCAATGTAGGTGATATTTGCCATTCCTGGATCGGTCATTATAGTAGCCGGATTCGAATTGACCAAGACAATCTCGTACCCCAACTGTCGAAGGGCTTTGCAAGCCTGAGTGCCAGAATAGTCGAACTCACAGGCCTGGCCGATGATGATGGGACCTGAACCAATGATCATCACTTTTTTAATGTCATTCCGTCTTGGCATGTTGAAATCCTCCAGTTTTTGAATTTGTTCATTGAAACTTTATTAGACCGATGGAAGTATAGTTTGGCTTAAGAAGAGTGTCAAGATGAAAAGATGGGGTTTCTATAAGCCCCGATAGAAGCTAAGGTTTGAGTGGGGCAGGCAGGCGTTTCGTCATTCGGTAACGGTTAATAAGCATATTTAATCAAAAGGGCAGTGATGAGGAGAATGAAGCTTCCTGCAATTACCGTCCAATCAATCCATCTGAGGTGTGGTTCGTAGCGGAAGCGGCGTCCAGATAATCCGAAACCACGAGCCTCCATCGCCTCTGCAAGCTCATCTGCAAATTTGAATGACTGAATTAAGAGGGGACCAACAAATGCGGGTAGGTAGATGATGCTTTTGATGCCGCCTTCGATTGGAATGCCACGGGCACGCTGGGCATCTCGAATGTTTCGGGCACGGCGGATGAGCACCGGCACAAATTGCATGGAGGCGCTCAAAACAAAGGCAAAAGCGTTAGGGAAACCGATCTTGATTAACCCGTTAGAGAGGAGTTCCGGTGGAGTTGTCTGAAAAAAGAGGAAAAAAACCGTTCCGATGGTGAGCAACCGTAACCCAGAAATCACTCCAGTCGGCAAGTCAAAGGCGAGCCATGCAATCAAAAAGAAGCTGAGTACGGCAAAGCCTAAACCTTTTAAAAAAAGAAGCCAGTTCTGCCAGAGCCGAAGTTGAGAAACGAATAGGATCAGTATCCCCAAAGAGATGGCGAGAAAGGCCCAATAGCTAAAAGTCATCAGTAAGACCATCGCCACAAATGATAGAATGAGTTTCGAACGAGGATCGAGAAGAGATCGTTTCAAGTTCCATTCTCCTTGAGGCGTTTGATAGCCTGAAACAATTGAAAATGGTGAGTGGGTCGAAGGCCTGCCTTTGTCATCGCCGTTGAATCCTCCATGACTTTATTTGGAGGTCCATCTGCAATGATCTCTCCATCCGCAAGTATAAGCCAACGGTCAGCATGCTCTGCGGCAAATTCAAGATCGTGGGTGACAAACAGAATCGTCTGGCCTTCCTGCTCGAGCCGTCTGAGACAGGAGGTCAATTCACGGCGAAAAGGTTCGTCCTGTCCGGCAGTCGGCTCATCGAGAATTAGAAGATCAGGCTTCAATGATAGCGCAGAGGCGAAAGCCACTCTCTTCTTCTCTCCCTCACTCAGAGCAAAAGGAGAACGATCAAGATAAGGGAGAAGACCAAAGCGGTCAAAGAGTTCGTCACACCAGAGCGGGTCATAAGCATTGAATATCTTTGAGCCTGTCAAAACCTCTTTTCTCACTGTGGAACGGAAGATCTGGTCATTTGGATTCTGCCAGACCAGACCAACACGTCGAGAAAGCTCGGAAACGGGCTTTCTCGACGTGTCATTGCCAAAGATTCTTACCCAACCTTTCTGGGGTTTGATCAGACCGTTGAGATGCTTGATGAGAGTCGTCTTTCCTGCGCCGTTTCGACCAAGAAGGGCAACGCTTTCGCCCTTCCGAAGATAAAGATTGATTCCTCTAAGCACGGGTTTGCCATCAAAATTAAAATGGAGATTTTGAATTTCAACGGCTGGATGCATTCCTTCTTTAGATGCCTTGGGAAGATTTTTAAATTGGCCAATCAGATGGTCATAGAATGGATTAAGAAGATTCTGGACCTTTAGTTTCTCTATAGCCTCATGGATATCGAATACTGCAGTCTGGATGCCAAAATCTTTGAAGAGCCGGAATAGAGGGGGGAGATTGAGGCCAACATCTGTCACATCTTCTAAAAGTACCTGTCGAGGAGGACCTTCTGCCACTTTTTTTCCGCCGTGAAAGAGGATGAGACGATCCACATCTTGGATGATTTCGTGGAGCCGGTGCTCAACGATGATGGTGGTGATCCCCTCGGACTTCATCGCTCGGAGGATCGAGCGGAGCGTTTCTGCAGCTTCGGGGTCGAGGTGTGTGAAGGGTTCGTCCAGAATAAGGAGTTGGGGTTGAAGGGTGAGGATGGCACCCAGTGCAACCCTCTGTTTTTCACCACCTGAGAGCGTATGGGGAAGACGGTCCGTCAGGGCATCGAGTTTTGTCAGCCGGCTGGCCCAAGCCAACCTCGATTCTATTTGGGATGGTTCCATTCCCAGGCTCTCCAGCCCATAGACCAATTCTGCCTCAACGGTCTGGTTGAAGAGCTGGGCATCAGGGTTTTGAAAGACCAATCCAGCATGACGAAAGAGTTCGAAGACGGAGTGCTGCCGGGTATCGAGCCCATCCACAAGGATCTTTCCATTCAATTCTCCATGATAGAAATGGGGAATCAGTCCAATCGAAGCGCGGCAGAAGGTTGACTTTCCACTTCCGCTGGTTCCTGCAATGAGTAGGCACTCGCCTGGATAGACACTCAGATCAAGGCAATCCAATGCCGGAGTGTTTATGCCTGGATAATGGTAGGTCACTCCTTCAAATCGGAGGATCATTTGATCTTTTACCTCTTCAGATTCGTTTAAATGAAATCGTCAGCGGATTAGATGTTAAACAATTTAAATTCGAAGCACGGGTTTAAACTCAAAACTCTAAACATTAAATCCTAAATAAACAGAAAACTCAAAACCCAAATGTTTTTAATGCACCAGCGGGGTTTAATTCCTTGATTTCAATTTTAAACTCTCAAACCAGTTTGAATCCCTTCCCCTGAATTAAAATTACAATTTCGCTAGACCAGCACGTTCGAGGAGTTTAAGGCCCAGGATTCCAATGATAGCTCCGACGATACTGCTTAGGGAGAAGGCAATGATCAGGGTTCCGAGGGCCATCGTCTTTTCCATGAAGACAGGAGCAACGATTAGAGCGCTTACTGTGGCTCCCAAAAGTCCTGTACCGATGATTTCTCCAATCGCTCCGACATAGATGTTGCGGCTGTAGCGATAGGCGATGCCCGCAAGAAAAGCACCAATCATTCCACCTGGAAAAGCAAGAAGGGTTCCTGTGCCCAGTGCGTTGCGAAGGATACCGATGATGAGGGCAATGGCAGTCGCCCACCATGGACCGAGAAGGATGGCGGCAATGACATTGACAAAGTGTTGGGCGGGGTTGATCTTTGCGATGCCGATCGGGATACTGGTGAAGGGTGAGATGGCCACACCAATGGCAACGAGAATAACTGCCCTGGCGATGATTCGTGTCTCCATTTCTTTTTCTCCTTTCTCTTATAACTCGATCTTCATCCCCTTTCGCATCTGGTCGGGAGTCAATGAGGAGAGGATATCAAAAAGGTTGGACTTGAAAGTCCCGGGTCCCTTCGCAAGGGTAGCCGCGTGTTCTCCAGCAAGTCCGAAGAAGGCCACTGCGCTTGTCGTAGCAACCATTGGATCTCTCTCCACTGCCGTGAAGGCTCCGATAACGGCTGTGAGCATACAACCCATACCTGTGACTTGGCCCATGATGGGATGGCCATTCGCCACCACTGCCTTTTTGTCAGCCGAGACGATCAGATCTTCAGGACCACTGGCCACTACAATCGCTCCTGTCTTTTGAGATAAATCTTCAGCGGCCCAGAACAGATCTTCGGGACCTGTGATGGCATCAATGCCGGCTAAAAAGCTCTTTTGACCTGCAAGGGTTCCGATTTCAGCTCGATTTCCTCTGATGACCGTCATTCGAATTTCGGATAGAATCTTCTTCGAAGATTCTATCCGAAATTGAGATACACCTACTCCGACCGGATCAAAAAGAACGGGAAGGTTTTTTTGGTTTGCCCGGATACCTGCCAGAAGCATCGCTTCGATGCGACAATGAGATGGGGTTCCTAAATTGAGCACCAATGCATCTGCCTTTGAAGTGACCTCCTCGACTTCCTCTGGATCAATGGCCATGATAGGCCGAGCACCGATGGCATAAAGAGCGCTGGCAACCTCATTGGCAGTGACCCAGTTGGTGATGGTGTGGACAACCGGTCTTTCACTTCGAACTTTTAGAAGAACGTCTGTAAGCTGTTCTATCGGCAGAGTCATACCTCCCCCCCCATTGAAAATAAAAAAGCCGGCCCGAAGGGTCGGCATCATTTTCCAGATTGTCTGTCGATCCCTCCGCTGGTATTATCCAGGTCAGGTTCAGCGGGTCGGTGACTGTCCGGTCACCCTCTCAGCCAGGCTCATCCCAACTCCCCGCGACATTTCAAAATTATATTCCACTAAAAATATAGAATAGGTTTATAGGGAAGTCAAGTTACATAAATGAGATC
>CAKZKY010000193.1 GCA_937124575.1 uncultured Pseudomonadota bacterium
CTCTTCAAAGGCATCATTCAGTACCGGGCCTATCTTGGGAACTTCCTCTACTTCTTTGTGAATGTGGACAGCACCATGATCCGAGTCCAGGTTGCTTATGACGTGAGGCAGAAGGAGGGGGAGGAAATCTTTCTATTTTTGGATCCTGAGAAATGTATCGGCCTTTCTTAACCCTGTCGCATAGTCGAATTTTGACTTAAAAAGATCAAATGTCACATGCTTTTAGTTTTTTTGACATTTTCTTGCCACATTCATGGGTTAACTCAATACCATATACCATCCAAGGTTCTACTTTAACCGACCCTAGGGGTATAAGACCGTTGGGATTTCCAATCGCTTCATATCGGGCTCTTGCAATGGTTTTATATTAAACCGGAAAGGGGGGAGGAAAGCCGTATCGAAAGATCTCATGTTTTGAAAATCTAACTCACGATTCAGGAGGTGTTCTATGCGAAAAATCATTTTACTTCTCACCGTCTTCTTTTTTGTGGCAGGGTTGATCGGCGCTTCTGAAACCTGGGCTCAGAAGGAGAAAGTTAAACCAAAGTTGCTCCGCCTCACCTTCTATTATCCCGTAGGAGTGGCAGGACCTCTGGCAAGGGTGATCGGAGAGATGACGGACAAATTCAACAAGGAGAACGAAGGAAAGATCGAAGTGGTGCCGGTCTATTCAGGAGATTACGATCCCACCATGCAGAAAGTCCAGACTGCGATCATGGCTGGAAACCCTCCGGACATCTTTATGGTGGAGATCTCTGAGCTTCCAACGCTTTTAGCAATGGATGCTGTTCTTCCTCTCGATGATTATATCAAAAAGATGGAAAAAGGTTACTGGGAGGACTTTTTCGCTCCCTTCCGTGAAAATGCAACCATCGGAGGGAAAATTTATGGGATCCCTTTCCAACGATCCACTCCGGTTCTCTATTGGAATAAAGAAGCCTTTAAGACTGCTGGACTTGATCCAGACAAACCTCCGAAGACCTGGGATGAGTTGAAAGATTATGCCACCAAGTTGAATATTAAAGACAAACAATGGGGCGTTACCATCTCCGGCGGATGGAATGACTGGCTTTTTGAAGCCTTTGTCAGACAGAATGGAAGCTACCTCATCAGCGCCGATGGGAAAAC
>CAKZKY010000194.1 GCA_937124575.1 uncultured Pseudomonadota bacterium
CCTCCCTGCGCTAGGTGTTCTTTTCTCCCTTATAATAGGCCATTTCGATAGCGTTCTCAAGAAAAATCAAACTTTATCGCTGGATTGAGGTTTATACTTAAAATCGATTGCTGTATCAACATCCGCTAAGCCTTCTTTTATCAAATGGGCATTAATAAAAGTTCTGTTTTTTAGATACAGATAACAAAATAGGTTATTCTCTTCATCATGTTTTATATAGTCAAACCCCAATTGAGTGAAAAAAAATTAACGAATTACTCTAAAAACACTGGAAAAGCCTTTCTGAATTAGGTAAGAGTAATGTGGACACAAAACAAATACCCGTTTCCAGAAAGGCTCCATAGATGAGATATAACAAAACACAATTAATTGCAAGGAGAACCAAAATCCTTCCCATAAAATTTGTCCAGCAAGACATGACCACCTATTCCGGACTGGCCTTAGTGGAGCATGTGCTTCGGTTGTATCGCCTCCAGGCTCGGCTCAAGGAGACGTTTAAACAATACCATTTCGGGGGAGACTACCATATCGGAGATATTTTATTCGTCCTCGTGGTCATGCTTCTTTTAGGAGCAGAGAGGCTCCAACATATTGATTATCTTCGGAGCGATCCCCTTTTTTGTCGGGTGGTGCGATTAACTCGGATTCCCCATCGGACCAAAATCTCGACGGCTCTGAAACAATTTGCCTCGGATTCGTTAAAGGCACTTATTGAGCTCAATGGCCAGTTGGTCATCGAAAAACTTCAATCCCTGGGTCTGTTGGAAATTACCATCGATTTGGATGGGACCGTGGTCAGCACCAAGGGCCATCCCACCTGGGCTCTGAAGGGTTACAATCCGATCAAACGAGGAGCCCCTTCCTATTTTCCTCTGACCGCTCACGTGGCTGAGACGGGCCATTTTTTAACCATCTGGAACAGGCCGGGCAATGTGCATGATTCGAATCGGGCTCTGGATCTGATCAAGAGTATTCAAAGGCGATTGCCCATGTTTTCGATCCGCTTCCGGGCGGATAGCGCATTTTGTGCCCCCCAGGTGATCAATTACTTGCTTTACAAGCAAATTTCTTTCGCGATTAAGGCTCCTTTCTGGAAACTGCTTGCTTTGAAGACGGCGGCCCAAGAGCGAAAAATCTGGTATTCCATCAACGATACGTGGAGCTATTTCTGGCTCAAAAGTCCGATCCATTCCTTGGAAAAAGAACATTATGTCTTTATTTTTAGGAAAAAGTTTAAGGAGCCTGAGAAGCACTTTCAACTCGACCTCTTTTCACCCGATAATGGGGTTTACGAATACTCTGCGGTCGTAACCGATACCAAGCAATGGGATG
The DNA here is from genome assembly GCA_937124575.1 of uncultured Pseudomonadota bacterium. GTDB lineage: Bacteria > Desulfobacterota > BSN033 > BSN033 > UBA1163 > RBG-16-49-23. Next base: position 1,333 of record CAKZKY010000194.1, read on the forward strand.
CCAAGGAATTGCTTCTTTTTGTTTCGGGTCGTAGCGGCCAAGAAAACTCCCTCAGTGAACTGAAGGATGATTTTGCTTTTGGCTACGTTCCAACTAACACCTACCAGGCGAACTCGGCTTACTTTCAGGTCAGCCAGATGGCCTATAATCTATCCCTTTCCCTCCAACACGAGATGGGATTAGTGAAGAAACATTCAACCAATCCCAAGAGGACCCGTTTCTACCAAGGTTGGAAGTGGAAAACTTTTCGTTTTCTCATTCTAAACCGGGCCGGAAGGATTGGCTGGGATCGGGGGACCAAAGTCCTCTATTTAACTTTCAACAAAGCAACGAAACAGCTTTATGACCGAATCGGAAATGCTTTAAACAACCCCAATCT
>CAKZKY010000195.1 GCA_937124575.1 uncultured Pseudomonadota bacterium
CCCCCAGATTCCGGTGAGCGGAGACTTTCCGCAGGCAACAAACCTCGATGTTCCAGGCAAAGCAGTGCCGGTGAGTGGTCCACACATGATGATGAGCGGGTTATCCGGTGAGAGTGGATCAGCCCTTAGATCAAACCGATCGAGAAAGAGTTTTGCCGCAATACCACTTCCACCAATGAATCGCCTTTTATCTTCATCGGCGACATCAGTCACCTCTATTCGAGACGCAGACAAATCGATCTCAAGGATTCTGTTCTTATATCCTCCCATGGGATCTCCAAAAGGTTTAATTAAGATACCAGAAATGCCGTTTTTGTCAATTTATTTAATCTGTTATCAGCCGAGCTTCATACGGAGGACTTTTTAACGAAATAAACGAAAGGGATCCAAAAACGACAAGGCTATTCCCAGCCTACCTAATCCCCAGTAGATAACCATTCCCAGGATCACGGATCCCCATAGGCTCTTTGCTTTCCATGCAAAGAGAAAAACTGGAATGGCGGTCAGGATCGGCTGAGGCTGAATCCTCAATCCCCCTTCCCCATTGAAAAAGAAGATGGGAAAGACAATGGCACTCAAGATGGAGATGGGAAAATATTCCAACCCCTTTTTAACCGTCTCTGGAAGGACCCATCGGTTTAAAAATGCCATGGGCAGAAATCGGGGGAGAAAAGTGACCAGCGCCATCCCTAAGATGAGTAAAACGATCTCTTCTCTCATTATCTCCTCATTGATTCGGAACGAAGACTCCCCTCACCCTTTCCCTCTCCTCCAAGAGACTGTGTCGTAATATGAAAAACTCCGACTTTTTCAAAGGGGGAGAGGCGATCAGGTGGAAAAGATTTAGAGCGGTAACCTTTAAATGTTCAGATTCATACGTATCAACCTTATGAACATATTCGGTTTTATACTGACGACGATTTCCCATTCTCTAAAAGACCCGCATTCTAAATCTTTGGAACCTGATTGCCTTTCCCCTTCTTTGACAATTACGACACAGTCTCCAAGAGGAGAGGGTGGGATTAGGGGGATTTCATTTTTGAACTTTGAACTTTGGAATTAAGATATATGCCTATTCCCGATGCGAGAAGGGCTGTCAGTACGATATACCAATTTCCAGGCAAGACCCATTTGAAAAAGATGGAAAACACCCCTGCGACGACCATGATATAAAAGTGGTGAATTTTTTTGACCTGAAGGATGAGAAGACAGATGAAAAGAGCAGGCAGTGCAAAAGGAATTCCATACGATCTGTGATCGATCAGTCCACCAAACAGTCCCCCTGCTACTGAACCCGTGATCCATGCTACATGAGCGGTGAGTTGAAGCCCAAAGAGATAGTAAGGTTGGTTTTCTATCTTTGCCACGTTCGACATCGCCATAGCAAAAGACTCATCGGTCAACTGGGCGGAGAGAAGACCAAGTGTCCGAAGTCGATTCCGGTAAAAATAGAGAGAGAGGGTTGAACTCATGAGCAGGTGGCGGAGGTTGATAAAAAAGGTCGCAATAACGGTTGGAAACCATGCCATGCCTTTTAGAATCATTTCGATGGCAAGAAACTGACTTGCCCCGGCATAGACAAGGAGGCTCATCAACCCTATTTCAATGGGAGTTAGTCCAGCTTGACGAGCCAAAACCCCAAAGGCCATGCCCACTGGAAGGTATCCTAAAACGATGGGAAGGGCAGCCTTGGCTCCATTTTTGAATTGGCGATCATCCACTCGTAGAAAAGTTTTCCTTAGCTTTATTGAAATAACCGAACTGGAGTCGGGGAAATTCCCTTTTGAGAATTTGAATCATCTTTGAAATCCCAATTCCACTCCCTTTCCCCATCGCATTCAGATAGAGATCTGGGTCAATATTCAGATTGCGCATCTGAATGAGATCGAGCTCCGTCTTCCGGATAAGTCTGATCAATCCTTCGATCTCCTTCTCCCTATCTGTAAATCCAGGAAAAACAAGAAGGTTTATCGAAGTATAGATCCCTTTCTCTTTTGCGATGAGCAGAGAATCCACCACCTTTTTAAAAGTATACCCTTTGGGCTTGTGATAAAGGTTGTAATATGTCGGGTGCGGACTATTGAGGGTTATACGAATGCTGTCGAGTCCAGCATCACAGAGTTTGGCTACCCGATCTGGAAAACTACCATTGGTGTTGAGGTTGATCGTTCCACGGTCTGTTTTACTCCGGAGCTCACGGATTGACTTATCCAGAACCTTCCACTGCATCAAAGGCTCGCCTTCACAACCCTGACCAAAACTGACGATCGCATCCTCTGCCTCTCTCAGATGGGGTAAGGCAACCCCTAAAATTTCATCGGGAGTGGGCACAAAACGGATCCTTTCCATCGAAGCCGGACAGCACTCAGAGGGCTGAAGCGAAATGCAACCGATACAAGCTGCATTGCATGTAGGAGAAGTGGGGATCGGACACTCCCATCTCCGATAGAAGACATTTTTTGCCGCAAAGCAATGATATTCCAAGGCGCACCGTGCAAGCTGTTGAAGGAGCCGGTTACCGTTTCCACTCTTCAATGAAATCGCAACCCTCTTCTTTAAAGACTGATCATTACCGAAATACCTCGGATTCCAGTGGGGATTGGGATCGATGAGGATACCTGTTGTCCAGAACCTTCCATCTTTCCAGCCTGCAGAGCTGTAAGCCCATAGCGGAAGGATCGGAGTTTGTGGTTTTGATTCGGTTGCTGGAAGTAGGGTGCGAACATAGCCAGGAGGAAGAAAGGCAGCAACCCCTGTGCAATCAACCTCTCTGCTTCCGATTTTCATCCTTGGTACAGGTTTGAAAGAGACCTCATCCCATCCAATCGGAACTCTTCCAGGAAGCGTGAAGAGCTGACTTCCACAAGGAAGAGGGACCAATTCCGAGGGATCGGGAAGAACGATACGATCCCCCGATCGTCCAGCGAATGTTAGCTCGGGATGGTCAAAAATTTTCCCTTCTGAATCGGAGAAAATGAGGCTGGGGTACTTAAAACCCTTCATTGAACAAGGCGATCTTTTTCTTCATTTGGAAATCGATTACATCTTTTCTACCAAGGGGCTCATATTAAGAAAGGGAATGAGACCTTTATGAGGGGTATTTCCTTTCTCCCTTCGATTTCCGAAGGCAGCTTTTCACATTCTTACGCTTTAAGGCTGCCTTTAACCGATTGGTCTTATCTCTTTTTCTCATGATTCACCTCTTTCAAACTATCCCGACTCTCAAATGGAAAAAGGAATAGAAATTGACCTATTTCACCAGCCAGATCCCTGATACAATTAATGCCGTGCCGATGACTCTCGACACACTCAATCCCTCATTGAGGATCAAAACGCTTAGAAGGGCGGTAACCAGTGGATAACAAGCAGCAATGGGTACAATTTTGGAAGTGGCTTCCATTTGAAGGGCCGTATAATAAGTCCACATGCCGAGAAGACCAGCCATCATACCGCTTGTGCCGAAAAGCAGTATGCTCTTCCCATCGAGAGAGATTAGTGCTTTTCCCTTCCCTAAAAGGAAGGTGAGGATTAATAGGCCAATGGTAACGATTGTGCTCCGAATTGTAACGGCCACCAGAGGATCCACCTTTGCAAGACCTATCTTCTCAAGAATAGGCGTTGCCCCCCATAACAGAGCCGTAATCGTCAATAAAAGGACAACCACTCTTGCCTCCCTAATTCTCGGCTTCCCGATCAATTTGATCGGGATGATTCATCCTTGGTTCTTTTAAGAGCCTCCACCATTGAATAGGGAAGCCTCATCTCTCCCCTTCCAACACCAACATCAATGTTCTCTTTTTCAATTCCATGGTAGTCTGTTCCACCAGTCATGATGAGGCCATACCTCTCAGCGAGAGCTTTATATTGAATAACTTCTGAAGAGGAATGCTCCGGATAATAAACCTCTATTCCTTTCAGACCCTGTTTAATAAGTCCAATGATTAAGTTTTCCAGCTCCCTTGCGCCGTTAATACCAAGGGTGTTGGGATGACCAAGAACAGCTACCCCTCTTGCATCATTGATGAGATGAATGGCTTCTGCCGGTGTAAACCGGAACTTATCCACATAGGCAGGAGCTCCCTTCTTTAAATAACGATCGAAAGCCTCCTGAAAATTCCTGACATATCCCTTTGCAATAAGCACTTGGGCAAAATGAGGTCGCCCCACCTGCCCACCCCCAGAGGCATTCACAACCTCTTCATAAGTGATATCAATCCCCAACTGAACCAGTTTCTCGACCATCCTTGGATTTCTCTCTTCCCTTGCTCTCTGAAGATCTTTCAGCCTCTCTTTTAGGAACGTATTCTGAAAATCTATTAAATAACCGAGCAGGTGCATGGACCCGGGTGAGTATTCAGCGCTGATCTCTATGCCAGGTATTACCTCAAATCCAATCCTCGCCCCTTCAGCCATTCCTTCCTCCAAGCCATCAATCGTATCATGATCAGTGATGGAGATGGCTTGAAGGCCTTTGGCATTCGCATATCTTACTAGCTCGGAAGGGCTCTTCACCCCATCTGAGGCAGTAGTATGAAGATGGAGATCAACATATCCCATTTAAATCATTCCTCTATTTGCTTTCCCAATTGCCGACAGTGCCCCAACAATCGTCACTTATAAGCCTTTAGAATCTTTTCTAAATCAGTTTCAAACTTATATAAAAGAAGGTATTCTCAAAGTCAACAGTAAGAGAGGCTGACCATGAACTGTTCGGTTCCTAAACGACTTGAGCTTCTTCTTTTAAAATTGGAGCCCCACGGGCAAAGCCTGTGGTTCCAAAGAAACGCTTACAGCGGGCGAACATCCTGCACAGAGGACCACACGTAGAACCCAAACTCCTCTTGGTTCGGTATTGGTCCCTTATTTTTAAGGTAATCCTATCTGAAATCATGGATTTTTTAAAATATCATATAACTATATGATATTATTGATAAATGTTTTATGTAAATAATGCTTGACAAACAGATTTATTTTGAATATATTTAATTTAAAAAAGGATGAGTCACCTGTTGAGGGTGATGGTAGAGAAGGTTATCAAAATAGTATAGATTATCTTAATCTAAGAAAACAATTTTGGGTGTCTCACCCTTTCCATTTATATGAGTTTGGAAGGGGTTTTTTATTATTATATTTAGAAAGGGGTTTTTGAAGTGAAGCATGGTAAAACAAATGGGAAAAAGAAAGAGGATTTAACCCTCATCCACCTTTCTCCCGAAACGACGCCATCTGCACCAATTATGGATGAGACTGGAACTTCCATGCCCTCAATTTATAATGTGGGTGAGCTGGACGAAGCGGCCCTCGAGGAGTTCGAACTTCAGGCCGGAGAGGAAGTTGTGATTGAAGACGCAGGAGAAATTCAGCCTGATCAGGGTCTCCAGGAAGAACCCTACTATTATCCTCATGATATCACCCTCGAATACCTTAAAAGTCTGGAAAAGATCTCCCTCCTAACCCCTGAGCAGGAGGTGGATTTAGCCAAGAGGATTAAGGAAGGGGAGGAGCAGGTCAAAAACCTTGAGATCAAAACGAATCGTTTGAAGGCACAGCTGGCCTCATCTTCAGTTTCAAAGTCAGGTAAGAAGCGGGATAATGGGAATTCCAGACAGAGTCAGAAGGCTAAAGGGAAAAATGGGAAGAAATTAAAGTTAACTCTTGCCGAAAGAAGAGAGAAGAATCGAAAATATAAAGAGATGTTAAACCGTTATCAACAAGCTGTCATTGATACTCAGCAGGCAAAGAATGCCCTGATCCAAGCCAACCTCCGTCTGGTGGTCAGCATTGCTAAAAGGTATGCGAATCGGGGACTCTCCTTCCTCGACCTCATTCAGGAAGGTAACCTTGGTCTCATGCAGGCCATGGCCAAATTCGACTATACCAAGGGATATAAATTCAGTACCTATGCCTCTTGGTGGATCAGGGCTGCCATTCTGAGGGCCTTTGCTGAGAAGTCGAGAACGATCCGTATCCCCAACTACCTCTTTGAGATTAAAGGCAAAATGATGAAATCCTTTAAAGATCAGGTCAAGAGGTTAGGACGGGAACCCACTTCTCAAGAACTGTCAAAAGACAGTGGTATCCCCTTGAATGATGTTGAAAAGATTCTCAACCTGATTGAGGAACCGATCTCTCTCGACATGCCAATTGGTGAAGAGGATAGTACACTCGAAGACCTCATTCCTGATGAAAAGAGCCTCTCTCCAGCGGATTGCCTCTTGGAAAAGGATCTCGTCCACCAGATCGGAAAGCTCCTTTCCGGGCTTTCTCCGAGAGAAGAGAAGATTCTGAGGCTCCGTTTTGGAATTGGAGAGGATGGCGAATGCACTCTCGAAGAGATTGGAAGGCAGTTTGGGCT
>CAKZKY010000196.1 GCA_937124575.1 uncultured Pseudomonadota bacterium
TTAAAAAGGAGAGTAGAATGGTTTCTTTTACCATTGATGGCCAGCCTGTTGAAGGAAAAGAGGGTACCCATATTTTAGAGGTGGCATTGGATGCAGGTTTTGAGATTCCCCATCTCTGTTACAATGAATCGGTAAAACCTTATGGTGCTTGCCGCCTCTGTCTGGTGGAGGTAAATAGAAAGGGTCGATCCAGAATGACCACTTCCTGTAATTATCCGGTCATGGAAGGGATAGAAGTTTTCACTCGTTCGGAGAAAGTGCTTCGGGCCAGACGAATCATCATGGAACTACTACTAGCGATGTGTCCAGGCGATAAACTTCTACAAGAGATGGCGCTAAGCATGGGTGTTCATGAAGTCCGCTTTAAGAAGGATGACAAAGATTGTATCCTCTGTGGACTCTGTGCAAGGGTGTGCGATGAAGTGGTTGGAGCCCATGCCATCCAGTTTGCCTTTCGGGGAGACCGACGTGAGATGATTCCTCCTTTTCAAGAGGAAGCGACCCAATGTATTGCTTGCGGAGCATGTGTCGTTGTCTGTCCAGTGAATGTGATTGGGATGAAAGAGGAAGGGGATGAGCGGACGATCCCACGGTGGAAAAGAACCCTTAAGATGAAACAGTGCAAGGTCTGTGGAAATTACTTTGCCCCATGGTTCCAGCTTGAAAAGTTTAGAGAAAAAGCGAAGCTTCCAAAAGATTTCTTTGATACCTGTTATACCTGCCGAAGTTGATCCCAGATAGGGGTAGGCGGGCCATCCGACTTCCCCTCTCTCCCGAACCAAGAGAACCACGGCCTTTGTCCGTAGGGCTCCATCATTTGAGGTATCCGGCCCTTTCGATTCCAAGAAAATGAGTGACCCTGGTGCATAATTAGTTGAATTTTCCCTTCAAAAAGAGTATATTTAAATTGAAAAATTTTGGAGGGAGGATTTATGGTCTACCATGTAAAATGGGAGCCTTTCCGGGACCTGATGGCGATGCAAGATCGGATGACCCGGCTCTTCGATGAGACCCTTTCCCGTATCTTTAAAGAAGAAGCACCTCGGGGTGTTTGGATACCCCCTGTCGATATTATAGAGCGGGAGAAAGAGGTCATCCTGAAAGTTGACCTACCTGAGATGAATCAAAACGAGATCGATATTAAGGTTGAAGAGAATACGCTGATCATCCAGGGAGAGAGACGTTTTATCAAGGAGAGCCTTGAGGAGAATCATCTCCAGATTGAAAGGCCCTACGGGAACTTCCGCCGAACTTTTGCATTACCGAGGGCGATTGACCAAGAAGAAATCAAGGCCTCCTATAAGGATGGGGTGCTACGAATTATCTTACCCAGGAAGAAGGAAGTCATTCCGAAGCAGATCTCCATCGAAACGAACTAAGAACGATATTGAATTCAACCCAAGGCTCCTTAAGGAGGGGCCTTTTTACTTTTTAGGGACCTTTTCCCAATCCGCCAGAAAACGTTCAATCCCAATATCGGTCAGTGGATGTTTAACAAGCTGTTCGATGACCTTATAAGGAATCGTGGCCACATCCGCGCCCATAAGTGCTGCTTCCAAAACATGGATGGGGTGACGGATGCTTGAGACGATCACTTCAGAATCGAAACCATAATTATCAAAGATCGTTACGATCTGCCCCACCAATTCCATTCCTGTCTGGGAGATGTCATCCAGCCTTCCTATAAAAGGGCTGACATAGGTTGAACCTGCTTTGGCTGCCAGAAGTGCTTGGGTTGGCGAAAAGACAAGAGTTGTATTGGTCTTAATCCCTTCTGCAATCAGTGTCTTAACCGCCTTCAGACCCTCCGAGGTCATTGGAATCTTAACTACGATATTCTCTCCTATCTTGGAAAGGGTTCGAGCCTCTTGGACCATCTCTTCAAATTTCAACCCAATGACTTCGAGACTGATGGGAAGCCCCTGAATGATCTCACAAATCTCCCTGATAAGGGAATCGAAATTTCTATTCTCTTTGGAAATTAGTGTGGGATTGGTCGTGACACCATCAATTACACCCATCTCATAGGCCTTCCGAATCTCGACCGGGTTGGCAGTATCAATGAAAAACTTCATCCCTTGCCTCCTAAAAAATAAAAACAGGTAGTGGAAATTTCTTTCCACCACCCTTTTAAAAATTCATCTGATCTCAAGAAAGGCTATGGAAGGATTCTGAACTCGACCCTTCTGTTTTTGGCACGGCCTTCTTCCGTCTTATTGTCAGCAATCGGTTTTGTTGATCCATAGCCTTTCGAAACCAGGCGAGGTTCAGAAATGCCAAATTTATCCATGAGATACTTCTTTGCGCTCTCGGCTCTTTTTTCCGAAATCTTCTGATTTGCCTTTTCAGTGCCGGATGGATCGGTGTGACCAGCGATCTCGACTTTGATATTGGGGTTCTCTTTCAGAAGCGTTCCATTTCGGTCAAGTGCCTTGGCCGCTGTGGGAGTGATCGTTGTTTTGTTAGGATCGAAGTAAATCATGTCGAAGACAGGCAGAGGTGCTGGTTTGGCCACAGGTGGCGGAGGTGCTGGTGGTGGGGGTGGTGGCGGTGCAGGAGGTGCAGGAGGAGGAGG
>CAKZKY010000197.1 GCA_937124575.1 uncultured Pseudomonadota bacterium
TCTCATCATCACCCTCTTCACGCTTGGCAATTCAACCGATGCCTTTCTCCTTCTCCGGGCGAAGGATCTTGGGATCCCTATCGTCTCCATACCGATTCTCTGGTTTATCTTTCATCTTTCAAAATCGTTCTTCTCCATTCCGGGAGGCGCCTTTTCCGACAGAATCGGCCGGAAAAGGGTGATGATTCTTGCCTGGACGATCTATGGTCTGGTCTATCTGGGATTTGCCTTTGCATCAAAGGCCTATCAGGTCTGGCTTCTCTTTATCGTCTATGGTTTTTTCTACGGTCTTTCCGAAGGGACGGAAAAGGCATGGGTCTCTGACCTGGTCGAGGAATCAAAACGGGGGACAGCCTATGGAGCCTATCACTTCTGCATCGGGATTGCGGCACTTCCGGCAAGTTTGCTCATGGGCATTCTCTGGAAAGCCCTCGGAGTCCAGTGGGCCTTCACGTTTGGCGCAGCAATGGCTCTGATCGCCGCCCTCCTAACTATCGTGTTGATGAAAAACGACCTAAAAAGGAAATAAGTTTAGATTGGACGTATTAATCATTTGACAAACGCATCATACATCTTCTGGCCCTTCGCTTTTGTGACATAGGGTTTGTGGGAGCGAAAACCTCCTCCGAAGCGATGGGGAATATGCATAATTTCGTGGATCAAGACCTTGGTCTGGTCTTCTTGGCTCAGTTGATCGAACCTTTCAGCGAGGATCTCAATGATATAATGAGGCTTATGCTTTAGAGCCACCTGCATGATGCGTGGCAATCCATGGCATCGGGCAATGATCCTTCGGCTTCCTGACCCTCTGCTCCTCAGACAGATCACCCGGCTCTCATCAATGTGACTCATCTTCAGTTTTTTGATGATCTCTTTCACCTTCAAATCAATATCTTCAGCGAAATCATACTGGATCATGATCGTATCCTCAATCCTCGACAATCATGGTGTTATCCTGGCTCCCTTTTGGGATGAAAAGGTTTTCTATTCCGCATTTTTTAGGCTCCACTGTCTTTACCCTCTCAAAGCGAAAGGTTTGGACGTCGGTTAGCCCATGGTCGAGCCGACTCCAGCTGTGCTGCTAAGCGAAAGAGTGTGGCCTCGTCTCCAAAGCGTGCAACAAAATGGACACCCACGGGTAGCTCATCGGCATTCCAGTAAAGAGGAACAGACATGGCTGGTTGGCCAGTGGCATTACAAAGCGGCGTGAAAGGGACGAAAGCCTCTGCACGACGGAGGCCCTGCAGTGGGTTTTCTGGGGGCGAATCGAAGAATCCAAGAGGTACAGGAGGCTCTGCAAGTGTGGGAGTTAGCCACAGATCATACTTATGGAAAAATCGCGCAATTGCTCTGGCTGACCTCTGGAGATAAGTTAGAGAAAGTAAATAGGACGAGGCGCTCTGCTGGCGTCCCATCTCATAGAGTGCCCAGGTGAGCGGTTCAAACTGTTCTTGTTTAGGAGCCTGGCCAGTAACCAAACGCATTCCATCGATGGTCCAAGCACACCCCGCTGACCAAATCACCATAAAAGCCCTCGACATCATCTCCCCGTTTATCTCTGGAGAAGCCTCCTCTAATTCGTGCCCAAGACTCTCACATAGCTTGGCCGCATCTTGAACGGCACTAATACAATCCAGATGGACCTTAAGTCCGGTAAGGGTCTGGGTGGTAAAGGCGATACGAAGCCTTCCTGGATCAGCACCCACTTCTTGAAGAAATGGACGTGCCGGAGGAGGCGCCCAATAAGGATCACCGATGTCAGGACCTGCTGTAGCGTCAAGGACACCAGCGCTATCTCGTACGGAACGGGTGATGACATGATCGATGACCAATCCGCTGAAGATATCTCCAAAATCTGGCCCAAGAGGAATGCGGCCCCGCGTAGGCTTTAGGCCGAAGAGCCCGCAGCAGGAGGCCGGTATCCGGACGGATCCGCCGCCATCATTGCCGTGTGCCATTGGAACGAAACTGGCAGCTACTGCAGCAGCTGCTCCTCCGCTTGAACCGCCCGGAGTCCGATTGACATCCCACGGGTTTCTGCAAGGGCCGAACAACCTTGGTTCTGTTGTCGGAAGGATGCCTAACTCCGGCGTATTAGTCTTCCCGACGATAATAAGACCCGATCGTTTCAACCTGGATACCAGTTCACTGTCATGATCCGGCACAAAATTATGCATAAAGCTTGATCCCATCGTCATCCGTACTCCAGCATAAGGAGCCCCCAGATCTTTCAATAAAAAAGGAACGCCGGAAAAAGGGCCATCGGGAATGCTCCCTGTTGCCGCTTCGCGAGCTTGTTCAAACATCGGTGTCACCACCGCATTGAGCATGGGGTTGAGACGCTTAATCCGCTCAATCGAAGCGTCTATGAGTTCAATTGCCTTGACCTGTTTTTGGCGCACCAAAGCAGCGAGTCCAGTCGCATCGAAGGAAATGAATTCGTCCATCTTAATCATCGTTCTTCCTCCTATCGTCTATTTTTTTCTCGAAAATATATCTAACTATATCAAAATTATACTGAGATAACAATCCTCTACCAGATTGCTAAAGAAGTCAATTGGCAGAGCGTATGGTCATTCCTGCGAAGGCAGGAATCCAGTTCTTCGATACGATCTGGACTCACGCTGGAGTTTATCCTGTACGGAATACGGGGCAGGAGCGATGGTGTTTTTGGGTTTTTCAGCATCTTGCTAAACCAAACCTTTCGAAATGGATAGGCCTTGGACTGGACACTCTTTTCTAAAAAACCCCTTCTGTTGATGGAGGTTAAAGGGCTGTGTTATTCTTGAAAAAGATATATCTCCAGGAGGAAAGCATGGCTGAGCCTGTCATTCGGATCATGGATCTGTGGAAAAATTATGCTGAAGATGGGGCAGGAGTTCCTGCGCTTCGGGGAACGAACCTCGAAATTAAGAAAGGGGAGATTGTTGCTCTTTTTGGAAAGAGTGGATCTGGAAAGTCCACGCTCTTCAACCTGATTGCAGGGCTCGACCGGCCGACAAAAGGACGTATCGAGGTGGAAGGTCAAGATTTAGAAGCCCTTGGAGAGTCGGGCCGGACAATGCTACGCCGCTTGAAGCTCGGTTTCATCTTCCAATTCTTCAACCTTCTTCCGACGCTCACTGTCTTTGAGAATATCTTTCTCTCCCTGGAGCTGGCCCATCGCACTGAGCCAGAATTAGCCTTCAAGGCCCTCAAAGAAGTAGGTTTAGAGGGTAAGGAACAGCGATTCCCCAATGAACTCTCCGGAGGAGAGCAACAGCGCGTGGCCATTGCAAGGGCACTTGTAAAACGGCCCTCTATCATTCTCGCAGACGAACCCACAGGAAATCTTGATACAATTACGGGAAATCAAATCCTTGAATTGCTCACTCGGAGATGTCACGAATTTGGAACCACTTTAATCATGGCTACCCACTCACCTCTGACTTGCAATTATGCAAAACGGATCCTCCGAATGGTCGATGGGATTGTCACAGAAGAAACCTCTTGTGAGGAGACCGCTCATTGAAAATCGTCACCAAATCATTTCTGCGATATCTTCCAAGGAGGCTCAGCCTCAGCTTGCTTCAACTGATGGGGGTGGCCTGCGGGGTTGCGGCTGTGGTGGGGATGACCCTATCGGCCCAAACCGCCCTGAAGAGTTTCAGTAAGGCCATCGAATTTCTAAGAGGCAAGGCAACCCACTCCATTCAGAGACCTGTCGGCCCTATGGAGGAGAATCTTCTCATAAGTCTGATCCATGATCCAGCAGTAGAATGGTTCTCTCCGGTTATTGATCGCCAACTGAGTCTCGAGAGTGGCGGCACTGTCCGGCTTCTTGGAATAGACCCATTTTTAGACAGAACCCTCCGTCCTGAATTGGCACAGGTTGAATGGCTCAGTAAAGAAATGGATCTGGCGGAGAACCTGCTCTCTTTTCTAACCGATGAAAGGGTTGTGTTTGTCGATCACGGTCTGAAAAAAGAGCTCGGAATTGCTTCCCCCCAAACGATTGTTACAAGCAAAGGCCCTCTCCATGTCAAGGGAAGTTTCCCCAACCCTTCTGGAGAACCTTTGATGATCATGGATATTGGCCATGCTCAAAAAATCTACGAGCTTAAGGGCTATGTGGACCGAGTGGATCTGGTTCTGTTGGATGAATCTGGCTTTCAATCCCGGTGGGACAAGGGCTTTCTTGTCCAGTCTTCTCGACAGAGAAGTGAAACCTTCTCTGGCATGCTTCAGGCATTCCGCCTGAACCTGGAAGCCCTCTCTCTATTGGCCCTCTTTGTCGGCGTCTTTCTCATCTACAATACTGCGATGTTTGCAGTGATCAGCCGAAGGCGCGACGCCGGGATCTTAAGAAGTCTCGGTGCAAAACGATTCGAAATCTTCTTGGCCTTTCTTTCGGAAATCCTTATTCTCGGCATCACCGGTGGCGCTTTTGGAGGTGTGATCGGTTATTTCTTAACCTATATCCTGACCGGTATGATCGGAAGCAGCATCAGCAGCCTCTACTTCTTTTTAAGACCAGAACCTGTTGCCTGGTCCAACTGGATCCCGATTACTGGCGTTCTTTTGGGATGTGGCGCCAGCCTCTTAGGGGGCATCATTCCTTTGGTGGAGCTTATTCGAATCAATCCAGTGCAGGCCATCAGTGGCAGGGTCGCCAGCCGCAAGAGTGCTCGAAAGACAAAGAGAGTAGCTCTCGGAGGTCTTGTTGTTCTTTTATTAAGCCTCTTTCTCTTTCTTCTACCAGAAGCCCATGTCTATGTTGGTTTTGGGGGTGTTTTCGGTTTTGTTCTGGGTGTCAGTTTGCTCACAGGCGTTGTCCTGCTCATTCTTCATCCACAGCTTAAGAAAGTCCTTCAAATATTAGGCAAACTTCCCGGAAAAGTGGCTGCTGGTAATATCCGCCAAAATTTAGGCCGTACAGGAGTTGCCATTGCTGCCTTTATGATATCGCTTTCCATGTCGATTGGGCTTGGCTCCATGATCGGAAGCTTCCGGCAATCGCTCATCTGGTGGATGAATACTCAGATTCGGGGGGATCTCTACATCGGAAAAATCCTGGAGGCAGAAGTCCCGGAGGACTTCTATGAGGAGCTTAAGAAAATAGAGGGCTTAGGCGGAGTCCATCCCTATCGAAATGCTCAGACATTATACCGAAACACAACGATCAATGTGAGCGCCGTTGATGCAAAGGTCTTAGAAAAATATGCACGGTTTGGCTGGCTAAAGGGAGGTAATGAAAACTGGGAGCCAGTGAAACAGGGAGATGTAATCATTTCTGAAAGTTTTTCGCGTCGCTTTGGAGTGAAATCAGGTGACATCATTACGCTGGAAGGCAATCAGGGCCCGACGGACTTTAAAGTGGGCGCCATCTTCTACGACTACACAACCGAGCACGGATTGGTGATGATGGATCGTTCAACCTATCTCAAAACCTTTGGGGACCGAACCCTAAATAACATCGGCATTTTTATTGACCCGGACAATCCCCGCCGGGCAGAACTTCTTCAGGAGGTCAGAAAAAGGGGAGAAGCAAGGGGCCTTCCTGTGCTGACCGGTGGACAACTCCATGAGGAGGTTTTGAAGGTGTTTGATACCACTTTTGCAATTACCCGCTCCATGCGAGTCATAGCGATCATCGTTGCCTTCTTCGGTATTGCAGGAGCCCTGCTTACCCTCTTCATTGAGCGAAGCCGTGAATTCGGAATTTATCGGGCTTTGGGATTTTCAACAGGTCAGGTGGCCAGGATGACCCTGATGGAAGGGCTCGGCATGGGACTGGTCAGCTTCTTTTTAAGCATTGCTGTGGGGACTGTTCTTGCGATTCTTCTTATTAAAGTGATCAATATCAGAAGCTTCAACTGGACCATCTTCTACTACCCTGCGTTGAAACCTTATCTGGTCACTGGGGTAACGGCTATCCTAGCGAGCATTGGAGCAGCCGCTTACCCGATCTGGAGGGTCTATCGCACCTATCCTCAGATTCAGATTCGAGAGGAGTAGATGATAGACAGAAATGCTTCTGGAAAATAAAGTCCTTGGGTCAGGGCAAGGAGGCCAGTTTTGTCCAAAGGTTAAGGAGATAGGTAAAGAGATGCCATGAAACTATACTTGAAAAAATCCTCTTTAGGATTATTATCTTTTCTAATACTGACGGGTTGTCTCTATCAGGGTTTCACCTGCCTTGTTCATGCGAAGGACTGGAGGCAGGCCATTGGACCATGGAGATGGAATTTCCCAAGGGATCACGGATCCCACCCGGAATTCAGAACGGAGTGGTGGTATTTTACTGGCAATCTCATTGATGCTTCAAAAAACCGCTTTGGTTACCAGCTCACTTTTTTTAGGCAAGGAGTCCTTTTAAAAGCCAAGGATCCGACTCAAGTCTGGGCAATTCGTGATATCTATCCTGGACATTTTGCACTGACCGATGCCACCTCAAACCAGTTCTGGTATTCTGAGCGTGTCTCCCGCGAGGGCCCTAATTTCGCAGGGGCTGCTATAGATAGAATGGATGTTTGGCTCCTCAACTGGGTGTCAAAGATGGAAGGAAACCGGATTAGGATTGAGGCACGCCATCAGGGCATGGGGCTTTCTCTCGATCTCGTCCCCCAAAAACCCCTTATCTTTCATGGCAAGAATGGGCTCAGCCAAAAAGGACCACGGGAAGGTCAGGCTTCATATTACTATTCCTATACGAGTCTAACCACAGAAGGATGGATCAAAACACCCCTGTTACAATCAACCATCCCTGTGAAAGGAAGAAGCTGGTTCGATCATGAATTTGGCTCAAATCAGCTTGCTCCTGATCAGGCAGGTTGGGACTGGTTCAGTCTCCACCTCTCTGATGGACAGGAGCTGATGGTCTACTTCCTTCGAAAAAAGGACGGTACGATCGAACCCTCTTCATCTGGCACACTGGTCAAAAGTTCTGGGAATACCACTCACCTTAAACTCTCTGAGATTAAGCTCGAAGTCCTCGATTACTGGAAGAGCCCGAAAAGTGGTGGGAGATATCCAAGCCACTGGAGAATGAAAGTCCTCTCTGCCGGCATTGAGATAGAGCTCCGATCTCTTGTCCCTTCTCAGGAACTTCTAACTGAAGGCTCAACAGGTGTGATCTACTGGGAGGGCGCAGTTGCTGGAAAAGGGACATCTGCTGGCAGACCCATTACCTGTGAAGGTTACGTTGAACTCACAGGATACGCCGGCAGCCTGGGCGGTCTATTTTGATGAGAGTCTGGGGAGTA
>CAKZKY010000198.1 GCA_937124575.1 uncultured Pseudomonadota bacterium
TGAGGCAGGACTGCGAAAATTGGGGGTGAATCTGACCAGCGATCCGGATTTCGCCACCAAACACCTCTTCGGAAGATAAGGACTTGGGATAACTTCTTCATCGAACGAAATCCTCGGTTTCAAAAGAGAGGAACTGAATTTTATTGAGAATCAGAAAGCCTGATTAATGGATCTGAAAACCGAAG
Organism: uncultured Pseudomonadota bacterium; assembly: GCA_937124575.1. GTDB lineage: Bacteria > Desulfobacterota > BSN033 > BSN033 > UBA1163 > RBG-16-49-23. The sequence goes on from CAKZKY010000198.1 coordinate 186, forward strand.
TCTTGGTCATTGGAGGAGGAGCAACCGGTGCCGGAATTGCAAGGGACCTGTCGCTGAGAGGCATTCCAGCCCTTCTTATTGAGAAAGGAGATCTCCTTTCTGGAGCCTCTGGAAGAAATCATGGCCTCCTCCACAGTGGAGCAAGATATGTGGTTTCAGACCCGGAGGCAGCACGGGAGTGTATCGCTGAAAACAGGATCCTGAGAAAGATTGCTCCCCATTGCCTCGAAGAAACAGATGGCCTTTTCGTCTCTCTTCCAGAAGACGGCCTCGATTTCAGGGATCGGTTTATTCAAGCCTGCCAGGAAACCACCATCCCTGCCAAACTTCTCTCACGGGAAGAAACCCTCGGCCTGGAACCGGATCTCAATCCAGCTCTCTTAAGTGCTGTTAAGGTTCCGGATGGAGCCATTGATCCGTTCGAACTGGTCCTTGCCAATGCAAAGGACGCAGAAGTTCATGGAGCCACATTTCTTCTTCACACCGAAGTTACTTCCTTTCTCGTGAATGGAAATAAAGTCACTGCAGCCTTTGCCAAAGACCTTCTTCATGGAGAAGAATACCGGATTGAAGCCTCCTATTTCATAAACGCCACCGGTGCCTGGGCAGATAACCTTTTAAAAAAGGTCGGGCTTTGCCTCCCTATGGCCCTTTCGAAGGGTTCCATGCTCATCACCAATCAGAGGCTTAGCCACCGGGTGATCAACCGATGCCGACCCCCATCCAATGGCGATATCATCGTTCCCAACCATACAGTTTCCATCCTCGGAACAACCTCGGTCCGGCTCGAGGACGTCGAATGTTTTGAGGTGATGCCTCATGAGGTTTCTCTCCTGATCGATGAAACATCAAAAATGCTCCCAAATATAAGAGAAGCTCGGCTTATTCGGGCCTATGCAGGCATTCGTCCTCTCTTCCAATCTGAAGAAAAAGACGATGATCGGGCAATCAGCCGTGGCTTTGTTCTGATTGACCATGAGATGAGGGATGGCCTAAATAACCTGATCACGATTACAGGCGGAAAGCTGGTTACCTATCGGTTGATGGCTGAAAAGACCGTTGACCTCATCTGTAAAAAATTGAATATCGATCTCTCTTGTTCAACCCATCTCAAACCTCTTACCAAAAGGGATCATCCTTGCAGCTTAAAGGATCGGCTCAAAACATTGGGGAGCATGGAAACCTTATGTGATTGTGAGTTGGTGGGAATTGAAGAAGTTATAGAAGTTTTAAAGGAAGGGAAACTCAAGTCGTTTCAAGATATCCTCCGCCGAACTCGGCTCACCAAAGGCACCTGTCAGGGAGCCTTCTGTGTCCATAGACTGCTCGGACTCCTACATGACTTAGGAATGGTCAAAGAAGATTCCAACCATATCTTAAAAGGGTTTCTTGAAGAGAGATGGAAAGGCATTCGGCCAATCCTCTGGGGATCGGCACTCAAAGAAGAAGAATTGATCGAGGGAATCTATAAAGGAATCTTTAACTTAAAGAAAAGTAAGGAGTTCGGAGTCGGGAGTTCGGAGTAAAATCGGTTATATTTAATTTTTAAATCTCCGAACTCCGAACTCATCACTCCGAACTATTGATTAACATATGCATTATGACCTCATCATCATTGGAATGGGGCTTTCTGGCCTAATGGCTGCTCGGGTCGCCGCAGAGGCAGGCAAGAAGGTCTTGATCATTGGAAAAGGAATGGGTTGCCTGACCCTCTTCTCCAACACGATCGATCTATTGGGAAAGATCCCGGAAACGGTGAAATTAGAAGACGGCCTTTCCCAATGGATCCACGACCATCCTGACCACCCTTATGGGAAAATGGGTTTAGAAAAGATCGAGGAGGCACTTTCATCATTTAACTCTTTTTTCCCGCCACCCTACACCTTTCAGTCAAAGAATGGGACAAACAGCCTTGTTCCTACAGCGGCCGGGACTTTACGGCCGACTTACCTCATTCCATCAACCATGATGAAAGGGATAAGCCTCAAAAAGAAAAAAGCTCTTATTATCGGATTTCAGGGATATAAAGATTTTTATGCCCGTCGTTTGGCTGATCTATTTAATTGCCGGGGGATCACCCTCTCTCTTGCAGAAAATCCTCAAAAAGAAATGACCTCAACAGCCCTCGCCAGGCTGATGGAACAGCCTTTTTTAAGAGATCTCTTTTCTGCTGAGGTCAAAAAACAGATCAGAGATGAGGAGATCATCGGCCTTCCTGCTGTTCTGGGAGTTAATGATCCCACGAAGATTAGAAAAGAGATCGAGAAGAAGATAGGCGCCTCCCTTTTCGAAATCCCTGTTCCTCCGCCTTCCATCCCAGGGTTGAGAATCTTTAACCGCTTTAAAGCCAGGTTGCTCCAAAAGGGAGTGACTTTTCTTTCGGGTCACCCTGTTACTAAAGTCGTTTTGAAAGGAAATCGATGTGAGAAGATCGAAGTATCTCATCCTCCGATCACAAACTCTTATTCTGCCGATCGCTTCATTCTTGCCACCGGCCGTTTTCTTGGAGGAGGATTAATTGCTGACCGGTTGAGGATATTGGAGCCTATCTTCAACCTACCGGTTGCGCAACCTGGTTCACAGGAGAAATGGTTTGAGGGATCTTTCTTCGATGAACATCCAATCCATAGGGCTGGTATTTTAACCGATGTGACTCTCCGTCCTGTTGACGAGAGAGGGAACCTATCATTCGAAAATGTCTGGGTAGCAGGAACGATCCTATCCGGGCATCACTATCTCCATGAGAAATCGAGAGAAGGAATCGAGATTGTCACAGGATATTGGGCAGCAAGAAATGCAATGAGACAATAACCAAATCACGTTCTATCATAACACCCCCAACCCCCTCTTAATTTAAGAGGGGGCAAGGGGGAGTTACTATTTGGAATTTGGTGATTGGAATTTATTGTAGTGGATATGATATATGCCTGGAAGTATGAACGAAAAAAGTTGGCCCAAGAACAATTCGGATGTTTGTATTCGTTGTGCCACGTGCATGGCGGTCTGCCCGGTCTCCAGGGTCACCCCACTCTTCCCTGGTCCCAAACAGGCAGGTCCTGGCGCTCAGCGATTCAGAAAAGGAAACGACCCTTCAGTAGAGGAATGGATTGACCTCTGCATCGGCTGCCATCTCTGCGATCTGGCCTGTCCCTCGGGTGTTCCCATCGCCGAACTCAACCTCCTTGCAAAAGCCAAATATCTGGATGAGAAGGGAAGACCCCTCCGTGATTGGTTGCTCACCCACACCTATCGGTTTTCGGGACCTGCCTCGTTCTTATCCACCATCGCCAATCTTCTTTTAAAAAATCGGGTGATCCGCTGGATAGCCGATGCCCTTTTAAAGATTGATCAGAGAAGGCAACTTCCTGTCTACGAATCACCGACTTTCAGACAATGGTTTAAGGAGCATCCCTCCGAGGGGAGTAAAAAAATTGCATACTTCTACGGTTGTTTCATCAACACGAATGAAGTGGACGTGGGAAAGGCAACCGTTCAAGTCCTTGAGGCCAATGGCTTTGAGGTCTATCTCCCACCACAGGAATGTTGCGGCCTTCCGGTATTGGGAAGTGGGAATTTCAAAGAGGCAAGGAAGATGGCATTGAAAAATGTTTCTTCCTTCTTGAAGACGATCCGTTCAGGAATTGAAATCGTCTTCTCCTCTACCAGTTGTGGCCACATGATCAAACATGACTATGGCCAGCTTCTCAATATTCCCGAATCGGAAAAGGTTGCAGAACATTTCTTTGATCTCTTCGAATTCTTAAGAAACCTGAAAGAAGAAGGAACTCTCAATACTCGATTTAAAGAGCTCCCTCTCAAAGCCGCCTACTTTGCTCCATGTCATCTCCGGTCTCTTGGAATTGGTTTGCCAGTTCTTGAAATTCTACGGCTCATTCCCAGGTTGGAACTTGAGAATATCGAGGCGGACTGTTGTGGCCTGGGAGGAACTTTTGGATTCAAAAAGGAAAAATATGAGATCTCCCAGGAGATCGGAAAGGACTTAAGGGAAGCGATAGACCGAATAAAACCTAAGGTCGTTCTTACGGACTGCGAGGGATGCCGAATCCAGATCCGCCATTTAACCGGGCTGAAGGTTCAGCACCCCATCCAGATTTTAAGAGAGGCACTTACGGAGCCAAAGGAATGACGTCGAGGCCCGTGGTCTCAGGATAACCGAGCATAATATTCATATTCTGGATGGCTTCGCCAGAAGCCCCCTTCACCAGGTTATCAATGGCTGTGACGATAACAGCACGATCAGCCGATTCAATCGTGGCTAAGCCGATATCGCAGAAATTGGAACCTCTCACATCTTTCGTATTGGGAAGTTTCCCTTTCGGATCAATCCTGATAAAGGGTTCCTTTTCGTAACATTCCTGAAAAATATTTAAAAGTTCTTCGGTCTTCATCTTCTTGGTCAGTTGGACATAGATCGTTGTCAGAATCCCCCGATCCATCGGAATAAGATGTGGAACGAAGGTTACCGCAATCTCTTTCTGAGCCAATAGGCTCAACTCCTGTTCGATCTCAGGCGTGTGCCGATGCGCAAATATCTTGTAAGCCTTCACCCCCTCATTGACTTCGCAGAAGAGCGATTCCAGAACCACATCCCGACCCGCTCCACTGACTCCTGATTTGGAATCAATGACAATGGCTTCGGTAGAGATCAGTCCTTTTTGGACCAATGGAATTAGACCGATCAAAGCACCTGTTGGATAACAACCCGGATTCCCAACGATCTTTGCCGTCCGGATCTCTTCCCGATGGAGTTCCGGCAGACCATAAACCGCTTCGCCAAGAAGATCGGTTGCAGTATGTTTCTGGTACCAACGTTCATAGACCTCCGGATCTTTCAGGCGGAAATCGGCACTCAGATCAACCACTCTCTTCCCTGCCCGGTAGAAGGAAGGTAGGGTCTCCATAGCGGTCTTGTGGGGAACGGCCATAAAGATAAGATCGGTCTTCTTTGAAATTTGGTCCACGTCAAGTTCCTCACATTTCAACGAAAACCGCTTTCTCAGGGATGGAAAGACCTGGTTAATCGGGACACCTGCATATTTCTGGGAGGTTAGTGCGGTGATCTCAACCTCAGGATGAAGAAGCAGAAGCCTTAACAATTCTACTCCAGTGTAACCCGTTGCACCAACGATTCCGACTTTCTTCTTCATGGCCCGCCTTTCTTATCCCTTTGAGATGTTCTCCTCTATGGAGGAACTCAAACTGAGACTTTATATATCCTGATATTCCTTCAATTTCAACAGAGTTTATAATAAAAAATAGAGGTCCACCCATCCAAATTTAGAATGGGTCAGTGGCCTATCAAATGATTGTGATAATTGATCCCCTATTTTGTTTCTGGTTTCCCTTGGGACTTTTCCTCAGGTTTTTCCTTGGCCGGTCTTTCAACTGATTTTTGAACAGGTGTCTGCCCTACTGTTTTCTTAGGCGCTCGGGCTGGAGGGACAGGCTGGCTTGGTTTTTCGATATGTCTCTCTACAGGTCTTTGTATCATCGGCCTCTCAGGTGGCCTTTGAGCAGGTGCAGGCTGACTTTGAGGTTAAACTGGTTTTTCAATCTGCCGCTCTGGGGTTTTCTGCATAGCAGGCCTTTCTGGAGGCTTAGGAACAGGTCTTTGTTCAACCGGTCTTTCTAGGACCTGCACTGCTGGTTTCTCAACCTGCCTTTCCGGAACCCTTGCCGCTGGCCTTTCAATCTGTTTTTCGACAGGTCTTTGCACTGTTGGCTTTTCAGGCGGTGTTACCTGTGGAATCCTTTTTTCTATGGGTTTTTCAGTCTGTCGTTCGATCGGTTTTTGAACAGGGGTCCTCCCTATGCCTCTTTCAGGTGTCCTTGCTTCTCCTGGCCTTATTGGCTCTGCTGGTTTAACTTCATTTGCCCTTTCCTTAACAACAGGAACGCTTTCCCTGGGTTTCTCAGGTTGTCTTTCAGCAGCCTTTGGCTCCAGTGGAGGTCTTTCGATCGCTTTTGGAGCATCTACCTTTTCTGCTGGTTTCTCTACCTTCCTCTCAACAGATATTCGTTCTAATGGCTTGACGCCTTCTTTTGCAACAGGCCCCCGCTCTGAAGGCTTCTCAATCTTTCGTCCTCCAACAGATCTCCGATCTTCTGGCCTCCCCGGACTCTTCTTAACAGGGATTCGCTCCCTTGGTTTCTCAGCCTCTCTCTCACCCGAGTTCGACAGTCATAGGCATTTTTGAGTCCCTAAATTAACATAAGTAGTTGATATTACACAGGGCCGGTTTAGAAAAACCTAAAATTATGTAGGCATGCACTATGCAATTATTCTGGACTTTCCCCAGAATTTTTTACGAGAATTCAACCGCAAAAGGGAATAGGAGCTGACCCGTTCTTGGTTGCTTGGTGAATTGGGGAAAGATTCCTGTTTGCGAACTGAAAAGTATTTTATAGATTCCATCAGCAATGGCGTATTGCCTGAAATCAGGAATCTCAAAAAACCTCTTGGCTTTCTCAAAGAGTTTCTTGAGAAGAATATTGAGTTTTAGATTCTTGCCTAACTCCACACTGACAAAATAAAAGACCGCTTGCACAAAAACCATCATATTCCTCAGTGCGGTATAGCTCAGAACCCGGACGTCCTCCAAATTGTAAACCTGTTTGATAAAACGATAACTCTCTTCACATTTCCACCGGGTCAAATAAATCTCCAAAATCCGCATCACCCCTAGGGATTTGATGG
>CAKZKY010000199.1 GCA_937124575.1 uncultured Pseudomonadota bacterium
AACTAATCAATCATCCCATGCGTTTTCAGGATATCATGCCAACGGCTTATAAGGATTTTACGTTCAGCAGAAGAAATCCGCGGGGAAAAGACTTCATCTCTTCGAATCAATGAACGAACCTCCTCTTTATCCTTCCATAAACCCTGATAGAGTCCGGTTAAAAACGCACATCCCAGAGCGGTTGCATCGGAGATCGATGAATGGTGGACTGGGATCCCGAGAAGATCAGCCTGAAACTGAAGGAGGGGCGGGCGGGCAGCGCCCCCTGCTGCCATGATCTGATTGATTTTAAAACCGGGTAGATTTCCAAGTCTCTCCAGAATATCTGCGATGAGAAAGGCTATGGACTCCATTCCTGCCCTTAGCTGAATGCCAATGGAAGGACTTTCCCCTTCTCCTATAAATTCTGTGGAAACGGTCTCTTTCCAATAAGGGGCTGCCATCCCATACATCCCTGGAATCATGACCCATCCCCCTGAAGAAGGAGCCATCTGCTCTTCCCAGCGCTTTGAAGCATTTGGGATTCCCCTTTCCCTCTCAAACCATTCGAACAGTGAACCAACGGCATTGACTGTGCCTTCTGTCACATAGGTGGTTTCATTTGAGTCAGAATATCCAATGTTGGTCAAAAGGCCATCTACCACAGAAGGGGTTGAACCGATATTGACGAGAACCCCTGCAGATGTCCCGTAGTTCATTCCACAGTGCCCCTGATCCAATCCTCCCAGCCCTAACAGAGCCCCTTGGTGATCTCCAATGGAACAGAGGATGGGGATGGACCTCCCATCGAAACGATAGTGACCATAGAGGCAACACGTGGGAAGGATTTTGGGCAGAATGGTCCCTGGAATTTGAAAGAGATCGAGTAATTCCTGATCCCAGGTTTTCTCATGAATATTAAACAGGAGGGTCCTCCCGGCAATCGATTCATCGGTTGTACAAACCCTCTCCTCTGTCAGATGCCAGAGCAAAAAGCTGCTCCAGGGAGAAAACACCGTCTCTTTTCTTCTGATCCATTTAGGGGTTTGAGGATGATTTTGAAGTAGCCATAAAAACTTGGGCCCTCCGTAATGGCCGGTCAGAGGAAGCCCTGTCTTTTGATAGATCCCATTGCGGTGAGATATCAGAGGTTCACAAAGATCTTTTGCCCGAAGATCCTGCCAGGAGATAATCGGGGTGAAAGGTTTTCCACCCTTTCGATCCCAGAGAAGAAATGAAGACCGCTGACAGGCCAGGCCAATCGCAGATACCGCATCACCTTTTGCATGGACCACAGAGAGAACCTCCTCCAATACCTCTTCGGTTTCCTCAAGAACATGCAGGGGGTCCTGTTCCACATGGGTAGGTTGGAGACGCTCAATTTTTAAAGGGCGTGAAGACCGGTAAACAACCTGTGCCTGGGGATCAATGGCAAGGACCTTGGTGGCTGAACTTCCCTGATCAATCGAAACGATTAAAGAGTTCAATTTACCTTGTTAGAAATAACCCCGTTTCATTTTAAGCTGTTCGATCCCACACGTTTGAGGACTTGAGACCCTGGCCGTATCCAAAAGTTTCGGCAACTTAAATATCTAATGGGGGTTTATGGGTATCTTTTCTTAAGAATATTAATGAGCCGATCGGGGTAATCCGTAATGATGGCATCCACCTTCATCTCAATAAACTTCTCCATCTCCTCTTCCGTATAGAGGGTATAAACCCCTATCTGGATTCCCTCCTGATGGGCCCGCGAGATGTTCTCCTTGGTTAAAACCGATTTACGACAGTTTAAGATAGGAAAAGGCCTCCCTTCAGTCACCTCCCTGGGAAAATTCCACGACCTGTTATAGAGATAAGCCACTGGCACGGATGGGTTCTTCTTTAAAACTCTTTCAAGGGCATCCGGATCAAAGGATGAAAAAATCATTTTATCCGCCATTCCCGCCAATTCCACTTCCTGGTGAGCGCGGTCAGCCAGATCGAGAATCGTGTACTTGCCGTAATTCCCTTTTTTCAATTCGATATTGACCATGACCCGATCATAGGCTAATTCTAAGGCCTCCTTAAGGGTCGGAATCCGTTCCCCTGAGAAAGAGGAATGAAACTTTGAACCTGCATCCAACTTCTTCAACTCGTCAAGGGTGAGATCAATCACCTTTCCTTTCCCGTTGGTCGTTCTTTCCAGTGACTCATCGTGAATCACCACGACTTCTCCGTCCTTCGAGAGACGAACGTCGAGTTCGATCATATCGCTGCCCACTTCGATCGCTTTTTTAAAAGCGGCCATCGTATTTTCCGGAGCGATTCCTGAAAACCCCCGGTGGCCAACAACCATGACCGAAAACTTACCTGACCACATGGGTTTGATGGATTCGATTTTATTCATGGAACAGCCTGCTCCTCCAATCCACATGACCATCGAGATAAGAAGGGGTTGTATCCATATCAGAAGAATCTGAGTCGGTCTCCTGTTGACCGACAAATATGACGGTATAAAGAGTTGACAGACAGATTTTAATTAATCCTCAGGCCGGTTTTAGGCTCGAAAACATGGATATGGTCTGGCACGGGCTGCATATTGAGCCTTTCACCAGGGGTCACTTTAAAACCACCAGGAAGCCTGAGCGTTAGGGTGTCACCCTGACTTAGGCTGCCGTGCACAATTGTATCTGCCCCCAAGACCTCAACCACATCAACCATCAAAGAGAAGGCGGCAGGGGAATTCTCCGCCTGCACAATATGCTCCGGTCTCACTCCAACAATCACTTCCTTCCCCTCTGCCCGGGTGATGGGCCTCAAGAGGGGAAGCCAGTTCCCGCTTGGCATTTTTAGTGCATCACCTGATGGAGAGAGTTCCAGTCTGATCATATTCATGGCCGGAGATCCGATGAAACCTGCCACGAAAAGAGTCGCTGGCCGATCATAAACCTCCAGTGGAGTGGCCATCTGATCGAAACGACCTGCATTCATCACAATAAGCCGATCCGCAAGGGTCATGGCTTCTACCTGATCATGGGTAACATAGATGCTCGTCGTCTGCACCGATTGGTGAAGTTTCTTTATCTCTAACCTCATCTGCACCCTGAGTTTCGCATCCAAATTGGACAGGGGCTCATCAAAGAGGAAAGCCGCGGGTTCACGGACGATTGCCCTTCCCATCGCCACCCTCTGCCTCTGCCCTCCGGACAACTGCTGCGGTTTACGATTCATAAGGCCTTCTAATCCCAAAATACCAGCAGCCTTTTTCACACGGAGTTCGATTTCCGACTTCGCCATCCCCCGCACCTTCAAACCGTAGGCCATATTGTTATAGACGGTCATATGGGGATAGAGGGCATAATTCTGAAACACCATGGCGATATTTCTGTCTTTGGGTTCTACCGGGTTCATAAGTTTTCCACCAATATAGACCTCTCCACTGGTGGCTGCCTCAAGACCGGCGATGATTCTGAGCAGCGTGGACTTGCCGCAACCCGATGGACCCAAGATTACAATAAACTCGCCGTCTTCGATCTCACAGCTGACCCCCTCAATCACCCGGACCTTGCCAAAATCTTTTTTAATATCAACCAGCTTAACTGCAATTTTACTCATGAATCTCGCTCCATTGAACCCCTTGTAAGATTTCTCTCCAAACAGGGAATGTTTAGGTCTACCCCCTTAGAAAGCCCCGCGCGAAGATTAGCCTCTATTGGAGGGGGAGCCCCGTCAGAGCCCAAAGGTCTTACGGGGTGGCCTTCCCTACAGAAGGGCGAACCTTTTCTAACGGGGTTTACTTCTCTGTTTCCATCAGTCCCTTGACAAACCATCGCTGCATGAAGATCACGATCAGCACCGGCGGCAACATAGCAAGCACAGTGGCTGCCATGATGATCTGCCAGTCGGTCTGGGCATCTCCTGTCCCGATCATTTTAACAATGCCAATGACAATCGTCCCCATCTCCTTGCTCGTCGTAATCAGAAGCGGCCACAGGTACTGATTCCAACCATAAATGAACATGATTACAAAAAGGGCGGCGATGTTGGTCCGAGACAGTGGCAACACCGTATCCCAGAAGAAACGCATGGGACCTGCTCCGTCAATACGCGCCGCCTCCACCAGTTCGTCCGGTATGGTGAGGAAGAACTGACGGAACAGGAGCGTTGCCGTGGCTGAAGCAATTAGGGGGATGGTTAACCCTAAATAGGAATTAATCATGCCCAGATCAGACACCACCTTGTAAGTGGGAATGATCCTCACCTCCACCGGCAGCATGAGGGTCACAAAGATCATCCAGAAAAAGAACATACGACCCGGGAAGCGGAAAAAGACAACCGAATAAGAGGAGATGATGGAAATGGCGATCTTTCCGATGGTAATGGCCACGGCCATGATCAGGCTATTGAGCATCATGACTGCTACCGGCACTCCCCAGACCCTTTGGCCGGAACCCTTCCCCCATGCCTGAAGATAGTTCTCAAGTGCATTAGGCCCTGGCCGGAGCGGCAAGTCCCCGCGGGCAATCGTGGCTGAATCCCACGTCGAGCCAATCAAAGCCACATAGACTGGAAAGACCAGAACCGCTACGCCAATCACTAAAAAGAAATGAGACTGCCAGTTGGCAGGAAGTACAGATCTTTTCATCAATAGTGCACTTTCTTTTCTACGTAACGGAACTGAATGGCTGTAAGTCCAATCACAATGATCATCAGAATGACCGACTGAGCGGATGACCCCCCTAAATCGAGATGGATGATACCGTCTGAATAGACCTTGTAAATAAGTGTCTCCGTTGCCTTGCCAGGTCCGCCTCCGGTTAAAGCGTGAATGATCCCGAAAGTATCAAAGAAAGAATAGACCATGTTCACCATGAGTAGGAAAAAGGTCGTTGGCGAAAGAAGGGGAAAGACAATCGTCCAGAAGCGTTTCCGGGAGTTGGCCCCATCAATGGAAGCCGCCTCTAACACCGATTTAGGAATGGACTGAAGCCCTGCCAGAAAGAAGAGAAAGTTGTAGCTGACCTGTTTCCAGGATGCCGCCAGAATGACCAGAAGCAGGGCCTGATGACCATTTAGCTTGTAGTCCCAGAGAATTCCCATCTCCCGTAAGGCACGCCCAAGAAGGCCAATGGAGGGATGGAAGATGAAAAGCCAAAGGACAGCAGCAACAGCTGGCGCCACGGCATAAGGCCAAATGAGAAGTGTCTTGTAAACCCCGGCGCCCCGGATATGCTTATCTGCCATAACCGCCAGCCACAGGGCAGTGCACATGGCAATCGAGGTCACGGAAAAGGCAAAGATGAAGGTGACCCGGACAGAACCCAAATAGTATGGGTCAGACAAAACCATCTTAAAATTTTCAAACCAGACAAATTGGGTTCTCAGTCCGAAGGGATCCTGTATAAATACCGACTGATAAACAGCCTGAAAAGCCGGCCAGAAGAAAAAGATAAGAGTGATTAAAATCTGTGGCGCAAGCAGGATATAGGGAAGGAGTTTGTTGTTAAAAATAACGCGGCGTTGCATTCCACCTCTGACAAATGTGGGCCCTGCGAATTGAGGGCCCACAACCTCATTCAACGTAAAGAGACAATGTTTTATGGACGGCTCATCCGTTCAAAATTGCGCAGAACAACATTGCCGCGACGGACCGCATTCTCCATAGACTCTGCAGCAGACTGCTGTCCCTGTAAGGCTTTTTCTAACTCTTCCTGAATGATATTCCTTATTTCCGGCATATTGCCCAATCTCAAACCTCGGGAATTTTCCGTAGGTTCTGAGCGGGTAAGCTGACGGAAGGGAAGATCTGCACCCGGGTTCTGCTTATAATACCCAGAAGCCATCACCCGATCATAACCGGCAAAGGTAATGGGTAGAAATCCTGTCTCCATATGCCACCTCGCCACAATTTCCGGTTGCCCGATGAAACGGTAAAACTCGGCCACCCCTTTATACTCTTCCGGTGTTCTTTTGGGAGCGGTCATGGTCCAGAAGCTGGCCCCCCCGATAATGGAGTTTTTAGGTGCACCTTTCACATCTTCATAATAAGGCAGCATGGCAACACCCCATTCAAATTTTGCCTCCCGAACAATACGGGCTCGCAAGCCAGAGGAGGCATGGATGATCGCTGCTTCGCCTGAGGGGAAGAGTGCATCGCCCGCTGAATCGCGTCCTCCGTATTTAAACGATCCCTCCTTCTGCATATCCATCAGGGTCTGAACATGGCGAATGTGAAGCGGACTGTTGATCATTAAAACCGCATCCATCCCATCCATTCCATTGGCCCTGGTGGCCAGCGGGGTATCATGAATCGCACTGAATTGCTCAAACTGGGTCCACGTCGGCCAGGCAGCAGTAAAACCGATATTGGCAGCATTGGCAGCCCGAATCTTATTGGCACAGGTACGTAATTCAGCCCAGGTCCTGGGTGGCTTCTCTGGATCGAGCCCAGCCTTGCGGAAGGCATCTTTATTGTAAAACATCACAGCGGTTGAGCTGTTGAAAGGGGTGGACATCATACGGCCATCGGAAAGACTGTAATAGCCTCGTACGGCCGGGACATAGATCTTGGGATCAAAGGGAACATTGGCCACCCTCATAAGCTCATGAAGAGGTTTAATGGCCTCACGTGCGGCCATCATGGTTGCCGTACCCACTTCGAACATCTGCACAATATGGGGGGGCATTCCCGGCACGGAATGCCGCAATGGCGGCCACCATGGTATCCGGGTAAGATCCTTTGAAAGTAGCGTTGACATGGTAGTGGGTCTGTGAAGCATTAAAATCGGCTACAATTTTTTCGAGAATCCCTCCCAAAGGCTGTGCCAGTCCATGCCAAAACTGGAGTTCAACTTTTTGTGCCATGGCTGGCGTGATCCAGACCAACAGAGTTCCCAGAACGAACAAAGTGATAATGAAGTGTCTTATTCTCTTGGTCATATTCCCCCTCCT
>CAKZKY010000200.1 GCA_937124575.1 uncultured Pseudomonadota bacterium
GTTTAAAAGGTAAAGGTGACGATGCCCGTTTTGTTAAAACGGTTACGTTATTCGTCTTAATGCTTTATAAGACGTAATCTTTTTCCGATTAACGATACGGGCTTCTTAACCCTTACCGGAAATGTTTTAGACGAAAAAAAAATGGGAGGTGTACCATGACAGTGATGCGATCTGTGTTTTACATTCCAGGCAATAATGATAAGATGATCTCTAAGGCTCCTGATACACCGGCCGACATCATTACCCTGGACTTAGAGGATTCTGTTCCCCCAGCTGAGAAAGCGAGGGCTCGTGAGATGGTCCGAGAGAACCTGAAATTTGCAGGCTCTGGAGGATCAACGGTTTATGTTCGAGTCAACAACTGGGAAACTCTAATGACCAATGACGACCTTGAAGCCATTGTCTATGAAGGGCTTTCCGGAGTCTGTTTGGCTAAGTGCGGAGGGCCAGATCATGTTCAACGTCTGGACTGGAAGCTGGAGGAACTGGAGAGAAGAAGGGGCCTTCCAGTAGGCCAGATTGCCATCCAGCTTCTCATTGAAACAGCCAAGGGTGTGATCAATGCCTATCCATCAGCCATTGCCAGCAAGCGGGTCAATTCACTCATCTTTGGGGCTGTGGATTATACGAAAGATATGAGGGTGAAACTCACCACCGAAGGGGATGAGCAATTCTATGCGAGAGCCCATACGGCTGTAGCGGCCAGAGCTGCTGGCTGTATTGCCATTGACTGTCCCTTCGTAGCCTTCAAGGATACAGAAGCTTTTGAGAAGAATACCCGTTTTGGAAGGCAGTTGGGTTATGAAGGAAGGATGCTTATTCATCCGAGTCAGATCGAACCTGCCCATCGCATTTACACACCTGCGCCTGAGGATGTAGAATGGGCTAAAGGCGTCGTCAAGGTCTTTGAGGAAGAGGGTATTGCCAAAGGAGCAGCAGCGGTCTCTTACCAAGGAAAGATGGTAGATACTCCTGTCTATGAGAATGCGAGGACGATCCTTGCGATCATGGAGGAGATTGCGGCTTTTGATGCGAGGAGAAAGAGATAAAAGTATAGAGATATCAGAGGGGCAAAACTCATCTCCCACCTTTTATACCCCCACCCATGACCGATGAGTTTTGCCCTTTTTGATTTTAATGGAGATTGAGCGATGAGAATTATTGTTGTCGGTCAGGGGCCCTTTGGAGAGAAAGTTCTTGAGATTCTGGTTCAGAGAGGTGAGGCGGTGGTCGGCGTCTTTTCGCCTCCGGATAAGAGGGGGGAGCCCTTGAAGGCATTGGCTGAGAAGTTGGGTATTGCTGCCTATCAACCCAAACTGATGAAAGAACCTCAGGTCTACGAGGATTTTGTTAAGTTACAACCCGATTTGGGGATTCTTGCTTTTGTCACGGACATCATCCCTGAAAAAGTCTTAAATGTCCCTTCTCTTGGTACAATCTGCTACCATCCTTCCCTTTTGCCCAGACATCGAGGAGCCAGTGCCATAAACTGGGCGATCATTCAAGGAGATACCCGAACCGGCTTAACTATTTTTTGGACGGATAAAGGGATTGATACGGGCCCCATCTTGCTTCAGAAAGAGGTGGAGATTGGTCCAGATGAGACGACCGGCGCCCTCTATTTTAATACCCTCTTTCCTATGGGGGTAGAGGCCATAGTGGAGGCAGTTGATTTGATCAAACATGGAAAGGCGCCCAAAATTCCCCAAGATGATTCAAAAGCGACCTATGAACCACCCTGCGATGATCGTGTGGCGTCCATCGATTTTACAAAGCCGGTCGATGAGGTTTACAACTTAATCAGAGGCTGTGATCCGCAGCCAGGTGCTTATATCACCTATCAGGGGAAGAGGATTCGCTTCTACGATGCGAGAAAGAAACTCGTGTCTACAGGAAAAGGGGCTGGAGAGGTTGTTGCGATTGAAGAGGGTGGCCTTCAAGTGGTTGTTCAAGGCGGGGTCATCGTCGTTGGCAAGTTAAGGGTGGATAAAGGCGATAAAATGGGACCGGTTGAGTTTGCTCAATCGGTTGATTTGAAGATCGGAGATAAGCTGGGAGGATAACACGCAATAACCAAACACCAAACACCAATCACCGAATAATAACCAAACTCTCAATAACCAAAAGAGAAATTGATTTTTGTTGGGTTATTGGGTCATTGGAATTTATACGGAGCTTCGTATTTGGTTATTGGAATTTTAAGGAGGTTCTATGCAGCGCCAGCAGATGATAGAAGAACTTTCGAAGATCGTCGGTAAGGAGAATCTCCTTTTCTCGGAGACAGACCTGTTACTCTATGGATACGATGCCTCTCTTTTCAAAGGGAGACCCGATTGTATTGTTTTTCCAGCCTCAACCGATGAGGTTTCTAAGGTCGTCAAGTTCTGTTACGGTGAACGAATTCCTATCATTGCGAGGGGGTCTGGAACCAATCTCAGTGGAGGGACGATTCCTACACGTGGTGGCGTCATCCTTCATTTTTCCAGGATGACCAAGATTGTTGAGATTGATATTGAGAACCAGAGAGCTGTGGTTGAACCAGGGCTTTTTACCCTTGCATTAAAAAACCAGTTGGCGCGTTATGGTTATGTCTATCAACCTGATCCAGCCAGCGAAAAGGTTTCAACCTTCGGAGGAAATTTTGCAGAAAACTCAGGGGGACCACACTGCCTTAAATATGGCGTGACAACGAATCATGTTCTGGGAGCTGAAATTGTGCTTCCCAATGGAGAGGTGATTTGGGTTGGAGGCAAGGCGTTGGACAATCCCGGATATGACTTAACTGGTTTGCTGGTGGGTTCAGAGGGAACGCTTGGAATTGCAACCAAACTGATTCTCCGGATCATGCCAAAACCCGAAGCGGTCAAGACCATGTTGGCCATTTACAATTCGCTTGAGGATGCCGGAAGGACGGTATCCTCCATTATTGCCGATGGCATTGTTCCAGCCACCCTCGAGATTCTCGATAAATTAACGATCAAGGCCGTTGAAGATTCGGTTCATGCAGGTTTTCCGATCGATGCGGAAGCCGTCCTTCTTATTGAAATAGATGGACTGAAAGATGGGATGGAGCGATTAGCAGAACGGATCATGGAGATCTGCCGAAAGAACAATGCCCGAGAGGTTAAATCGGCAAGGAACGAGGCAGAGAGAGCTCAACTCTGGGCAGGCCGAAAAGGGGCATTTGGAGCCATTTCAAGGCTTCGGCCCAACTATCTCGTCTGCGATGGGACAGTTCCAAGGACCAAACTTCCGGAGGTTTTAACCCGGGTCATGGAAGTGAGTAAAAAGTATAACCTTCCCATAGCCAATGTCTTCCATGCCGGTGATGGAAATCTCCATCCCCTCATCCTCTTTGATGAGCGGAATGAAGAGGAGTTGCGAAAGGTCCACCTTGCAGGCTCTGAAATTATGAAACTGTGTGCGGAGGCAGGTGGAACCATCAGCGGCGAGCATGGAATTGGCACAGAGAAGATGAAGGAGATGTTCTACGTCTTTTCTTCTCAGGATATTGCCGCGATGAAGAAGATCAAGAAGGCTTTTGATCCGGAAGATATCTTTAATCCTGGGAAGATCTTGCCAGAAGTTCAGGTGTAAGGTCACGAGAACCAAACACCAAATTCCGAACATTAACTCCCCCTCTTATGTTAAGAGGGGGTTGGAGGGCGTTATCGTGTTGGTGATCGAGTTTCTGAATTGTAATATTCGAGGAGAATCATATGTCGAAAATTGAAAAGCTAATTCTCAGGTTACAAGAGATTGTCGGAGAAGATCATATCCTCAAAGACCCTGACAAGCTCAAGGCCTATGCCATAGATGGAAAGAAGCCGAAATTCATCGTGTCACCAGGCACGATTGCTGAGGTGTCAAAGATCGTTGCCTATGCGAACGAACAGAATCTCACCATCATCCCAATGGGAAATGGTTCGAAGATGGGAATCGGTAATGTTCCTCAAAAAGCAGATATCCTTCTTCAGACTATCCGTTTAAACCGAATCACTGATTGTGATTGTGACAATTTGACCCTTTCGGCCGAATGTGGAATCACTCTTGCAGAAGTCCAGAAAAGGCTGTCCCGAGAAGGGAGGGGATATTTTCTGCCTCTGGATCCCCCGCACACTGGGAAGGCAACGCTCGGTGGAATTGTTGCCACTCATTCGAGTGGACCCAGAAGACTTCTCTTCGGCACAGCAAGAGATTTAATCATTGGGACCAAGGTGGTATTTCCGAACGGTGAGATTATTACCTCGGGCGGAAAGACGGTGAAGAATGTCTCAGGTTATGATATGTGCAAACTTCTGATCGGCTCCTATGGGACGTTAGGGATCCTTTGCGAGATCACATCCAAACTCCTTCCCCTTCCTGAGAAAGTAGCCACTTTGATTCTTTCATATGATTCACTGGAGGAAGCAGTTCGGTTTGGGCACGAAATCCTTCAATCGCAATACCTACCCTCTGCGATCGTGATACTGAATCGCACTGCATGGCAGAAGTTAAAATATCCGGTCACTCCATCAGGAAATTATCTGGTGGCGATTGGGTTGGAGGGGGTTACAGAGGCCGTTGAGCGACAAGTCACAGAGATGATTGAGAGGGCAAAGAAGGGAGGGGTCCTTGAAGCATCGGTTCTCCCTATAGAAGCACACTCCAATTTCTGGGCAAATCTGAGAGATTATTCAGAAGGACTGATAGAAGAAGGGTTGGGTTTCGTCTCGATGAAGTCCAATTTTTTAATTTCAAGATGTGGGGAGATGATAGGCCGTTATGAAAAGATTGCAAGGGAGTCGGGTATCGAATGTGCACTCATCTGTTATGCAGGAAATGGGATCATTTATTCCTATGCGTTGGCAGGGAGAGGCAGACGATTCAAAAAGGATCCCCTCTTCGAGCTGATCAATCAATTCACTTCAGCGGCTGTCAAGAATGGAGGTCACCTCATTGTGGAATCGTCTCCAATTCACCTGAAAAGGGAGATCGATGTCTGGGGAGGACCCAGAAACGATTATCAGATCATGCGGCAGTTAAAAAAGGAGATTGATCCAAAAGGGATCTTCAACCCAGGAAGGTTTGTGGGAGGAATCTAATAACCAAAAATTCGAAATCCGAATATCGAAATCCGGAACAAATTCGAAATATAAATTTTCGGTTCATCTGGCTTTCGTGTGGGTATTTTTT
>CAKZKY010000201.1 GCA_937124575.1 uncultured Pseudomonadota bacterium
TACTGGTCACTCAAACCGTATGCAGCTCCCAGATCGAGGTGTCGGGTCTTGGGATTTAAAATTCGAATCACAGCGCCTCTTGCATTGAACATCTGGGCAGACTTCATAACAATGGTTTCCATAACATCTTTAACATGTGCGCCGGAATCGAGCGATGCACTGATATCCCGAAGAATGCTATAAAGGGTCTCAAATTCAACTTTTTTCATCCATTCATACTCTCCCTGTATATTCTATTATACACTCCTAACTATCTAAAGCAACAATAAAATCATTTTTTCACTCTTTCCAGGTGTATAAAATTTTATACGATTTGGTGATTCAACCTCCTTTTTTGGTGAAATTGATTCATTTTAACTATTTAAAATTACAAGAGAATTTAAATAATCGAAGAGTATGTCTCAATTGGCATTGCTATTGCTAAATAGAGGGTGACGATAGATGAAAGGAGGTAAAAGCAATGAACGCAATCCAAACGACCGTACGAAGTGAGACGACTTATCGGCCCCATGTTCTTCTGGTGGAGGATGAATTAAACGTTGCAAAGGGACTTGAGATGGTGATGCGTGAAGAAGGCTATGAAGTGGATCTCGCTGAAACAGGGCATGACGCACTCGATAAGTTTAAGGCAACGGAGTTTGACCTCTTGGTGGCAGACCTTCGGTTGCCTGATATGGATGGGATGGAGGTCATCCAAGAGGTGCGGGAGAAGCGGCCAAGGACCAATGTGGTCATTATCACGGGTTACCCCTCTGTCGCTTCAGCAGTCCAGGCCGTAAAGATGGGGGTCTCGGACTACCTGCGCAAGCCCTTTACCGAAGATGAATTTAAAACAGCGGTAAAAGGTGCGCTGGAAAAGAAAGAGAGGGAGTCCATGGAAAAGCTCATCTCCGAGACGCATGAAGAGAGACTGATCCAGAAGGAAGAGGTCATCCGGGTTCTCGAAAGGGCCTATCATGACGGAGAGTTCTGGCGCGAATTGATGGAGAATGGTTCAGAAGCCCTGAAAGAATATCGGCTCACCCGTAAGGCAAAGGCTGCGATTCTTTCCGGTGATCTGGAGTGGATTCGGAAGAATATTGGGGAGTTGACCGAGGAACAACTGATGTTCATCTACAAGCGACTGGAGCGAGAAGCCTGGTAATCCTTCTTGATGGAGTGTCATTCTTGAAGGATAAAGATTGTTCTTAGGTTAAGGTAAAGGCAAAG
>CAKZKY010000202.1 GCA_937124575.1 uncultured Pseudomonadota bacterium
GGAACATCTTTAATGGGTAATAGAATCGAAAAGATACTCCCAATATTGGGTTCACTCTGGACCAAGATCTTTCCACCATGGAGGTCTACCACTTCTTTAACAAATGAAAGGCCCAAACCCTTTCCCTCTTCAAAAGGATTATTTTTACCTCGATAATAGGGTTGGAAGATCTTCTCCAAATCCTCTTCACAAATTCCGATCCCGGTATCCTTCAACGTGATTTCCAGAACCCCGCTTCCCCTTTTGTTCAGATAGGCGATAACGGATATGTCAACCCTTCCCCCTTTTGGAGTATATTTCAGGGCATTGGAAAGAAGGTTGACCAACGCCCTGAAGATCATGGACTCGTGGCAGAATATTTTAGGTATTGTGTGGGAAACCTTCAATCTAATTTCAATATCCTTCTCTAACGCATTTTCTTTTAACAGATTGATGGCTTTCGTAAAGAGCGAGTCCATCTCCACTGCTCTTATCTGTTCCTGAAAGGTGGATGGGTCTATCGGAGGGAGACCAAGCGTTTCATCGATCCATTGGGTCAACTGGAGGCTACTGTCAAAAATCGTTTGAAGCGCTGAGGCCGTTTCCTCATTCGGCTGCTTCCGAAGCATTCTTCTCGCAGAGTACCCTATAGAAATGAGGGGTGATTTTAGATCATGAGCCATCTTTCGAATATTTGATTCTTTGGTCTCCATGGAAACCTGAAGAGATTTCACCTCATCTTCTAATTGTGAGATGGTTTTTCTCTTTTCTGCCAATCTTGCCACACGAAGTAACAGCTCCCGAACCGAAAAAGGTTTCGTCAAATAATCGTCGGCCCCCAATTCGAGTCCATAGACCCGATCTTCTGGTAATACTCTTGCAGTGAGCATAAGTATCCCAGTTTCTCGAATGTCCTTTTGCT
The DNA here is from genome assembly GCA_937124575.1 of uncultured Pseudomonadota bacterium. Lineage (GTDB taxonomy): Bacteria > Desulfobacterota > BSN033 > BSN033 > UBA1163 > RBG-16-49-23. Next base: position 902 of record CAKZKY010000202.1, read on the forward strand.
GACTATGACGGACCAGGCGGCAGAGTTCCCATCCATCAAGATTGGGCATCATCAGGTCGAGGATTAAAAGATCAGGTTTTTCTGACTCGATTTTCACCCAGCCTTCATAACCGTCATAAGCCTTGAGGGTCTTAAATCCTTTGTTTTCGAGGTGATAAGATATGAGCTCAACCAGATCCTTTTCATCATCAATAATTAATATTTTCATGCCCTCCGTCGTTTTCATCTCATCCTCCTGGGGCGTTTGATTCTCTCGTTTTTTTTTCCTCCAAGGGACCTCTCTCTGGTTCTTCCCGTCGTTATAAAAGAAGAGGGCTACTTTTTTGTCAAGAATGGATTTCTTGATATCTTCCTTATCTTTCTTGGCAAAAATCATTGATTTCCAAGAATGGATGTGATGACGTTTATGGAAATCCGAATTGGCCACATAAGGAAGTCTTTCCAAACCGACTTCTCCCAAGAGGTCCTCCTGATTGGCGATTTCCCATGCATCTATCTTATCAACATATCTCTCTTTATATTTCCAGAGGTGGAGCGGATGTCTGTTAATGGACTGTCTGTCTTCATTGAGAAAGTAAGAGAGTTTGAGTGGAGGATGAGAGGCTATGGCTAAGCCACCCTGGCGGTGAATTGCGTCGATCACGTGTTCAGCATCCTGATTAGGATGTATGGCTTCTTTGAGATCCAGTCCAAGGATATGAAAATCCTCAGTAAGGTTGCAGATCTCAAGACCCGGAATGACGAGAAGATCGAAAGTTTCCTTTGCCCAGCGCGCTATTTCGTCGATTTTTTGAAAATAGGCCGCCACGTCTTCAACAGACTTTCCTTCCTCATGGATTTCAAGGCTCCTTGGGGTCTGTGTATCGAAGAGGTGGTCGGTGATCGCAATGGCATCAAATTTCGCTTCTCCATAGAGTCTGACAACATCTTCGATAGGAACCTCCCCGTCGCTGAGGGTGGTATGAATATGAAGGTCGCATAATAACCATTGGCTCATTAAACGTTAGTTTAAACCTCATGTGTGTCAATTGGATGACAATTACATGAAAGTTAGGTTAATTTAACCTATCCAACCATGTTCCCTTGGGAATCAAACGGTTATTGTCTCACTCGGGTAGAAAACCCTAAGCTATCAGGTGAAGACTGAGATAAACATACGGTGGGCAGGTGACTTCGACTCGCAACCGAGTATTTTAGGTTATCTCTCGTAAGAATGTCTGTGCCAATTTGTTTTTCATCGACTGACTTTAGTCGGTAGTGAATCCACCCGCTTTTCGCTGGGGGTAATACAATTCTTGATTTAGATCAAGCGATCTGTTATCTTCCATGCATCGTCGGCAAACCAAGAGAGGAGAATTGACCATGGAAAGGAAAGCACAACTTTCTGTGATTTTGACCAATGCGCCTGGAGAGCTTTCAAAGATGTGCGATGTGTTGAAGGCCGGAAACATCAATATCCTGGCGATGAGCATCCAGAATGCCAAGGATTCGGTCAAAGAGCTCTTTAACATGAGGGAGAAAACCGGTAGGCGAATCGCTCTGGCCGAGAGTTACCGGAGCATCCTCAAAGATTCTTCAGACTATTCCCTGATCCGGATCATTGTGGATAAACCTGTTGAGGCGGAGAGGGCTTTACTCGGAGCAAATTATCTTCTTCATAAGGATCAGGTTCTTGTATTTAAACTTCCCCACCAACCCGGGATGCTTGGAAAGGTGGCCAAACGATTTGGGGAAGCAGGGGTGAATATCGACTATATCTATGGATCAGCCATGGAAAGTAATTCGGAAGCGATGTTCATCGTCCATATCGCTGAATCGGATTTCGACCGGATCAAGGATCAATTAAACGATCTTTCCTGATTCCACCTGACTTTCTTGCCTAAAAAACGATGGAAGGGTGAAGTGGAAGGTGGATCCTTCCCCGAGCTGGCTTTCTGCCCAGATCTTCCCCCCATGCGCCTGAATAATATGCTTGACGATGGAAAGCCCGAGTCCGGTTCCTCCCAATTCCTGAGACCTTCCCTTATCTACCCGATAGAAGCGCTCAAAGATCCTCGGGAGATCGTCTTTGGGAATTCCGATCCCATCATCTTTGACGGAAAAGAGAATTTGATCCTGGTCCTTCTGAATGGCTGAAAGGATGATCTGCCCATTCGGTCGCCCATATTTGACCGCATTGTCCAAGAGGTTGATCAGGGCTTGTTCGAGAAGGTCACGATCGGCCTGTACAGAAAGGGAAGGATCCATGTTTCCCTTTAAGATAGAGATATTCCTCTTACCTGCTGCTTCTTTCATAAAGGCGATGACATCCTCCATGAGGTCTGCAATGGGGATCATGGTAAGATTGAGTGAAACTTCCTTCGATTCAATTTTGGAGAGGGTCAGGAGGTCTTCGACAATTTTAGAAAGCCGATCCGTCTGCTTCTTGATGATTTGAACAAATGGGTAGGCAACCTCCTCTTTGATAACTCCCTCTAATAAAGTTTCAGCATATCCTTTGATGGTCGTCAAAGGGGTGCGGAGTTCGTGGGAGACGTTGGCGACGAAATCCTGGCGAATTTTCTCCAATTCTTTTAAACGACTGATGTCGTGAAAGACGGC
>CAKZKY010000203.1 GCA_937124575.1 uncultured Pseudomonadota bacterium
GTCTTTGATCAGAATGGAGCGGATGGTAATACAGGTATCCATATTGCCAGAAAATCCAAAGTAACCCACAGCTCCGGCATAGGGTCCTCGTTGAACCGGCTCTAACTCTTCGATGATCTCCATGGCTCGAATCTTTGGCGCACCAGAAACGGTTCCAGCAGGAAAGGCCGCTCGAAAGACATCGAAAGCATTCTTGTCAGGGGCCAGAGAGCCCTGAATGTTGGAGACAATGTGCATGACATGCGAATACCGCTCCACGGCCATCAGCTCTGTCACCTTGACCGAGCCGATCTCAGCCACCCGGCCGACATCGTTCCGGCCCAGATCCACGAGCATGATATGCTCGGCCCTCTCCTTCTCGTCCGAGAGGAGATCTTTCTCCATGGCCAGATCTTCCTCTGGGCTATTTCCACGCCGACTCGTGCCCGCAAGTGGACGGAGTTCGATCCGTCTTCCTTCCAGACGAACCATCACCTCGGGCGAAGCCCCGAGCAGTATCATGTCGCCCATCCTCAGATAAAAAAGATAGGGCGAGGGGTTGATCGATCGGAGCGCACGGTAGATATTGAAAGCCGGACATCTAATCTTAGCCGAAAACCTTTGCGAGAGAACCACCTGGATGATATCCCCGGCCTGAATGTATTGTTTTGCCCTCTCCACCCTCTCCATGAACTCTTCTCGGCTGAAATTTGATCGCAAAGAGGACCTGAAAGAAAAGACCCCGTCAGTTTCATCCGGGTGAGAAAGCGGACTCTTAAGCTTCGCAATGATCCTGAAGATCTTCTCTTTAGCCGATTGATAGGCTTCTTTCAGAGATGGATAGCCATCCAAAAATAGATTGCAGATCACATTGACCTTCTGCTTCAAGTTGTCAAAGACGAGAAGGGTATCGGTGATCATGAAAAGACAACTATAAACGTTTAGGTCTTGGGGAAGAAGATCCGGGATCCTCTCGAAGGATTTGACCACATCATAGTTCACATATCCGACAGCGCCTCCAGAGAATCGAGGAAGAAGGCCATGTTCAACCGGTCGGAATTTTCGCAAAAAATTCTCAAGGGCCAAGAGAGGATCTCTCTCCCTTCCCTTCTGCACGACCTCTCCGTCCTTGACGATTTCGAACTCGCCTCCCTTGCTTCTAAAGAGGTAGGCAGGCGAAGAACCAAGAAAGCTATAGCGGCCCCATTTCTCTCCTCCCCCCACACTCTCGAGAAGGAAGGAGAAGCTCCCATCATCGATCTTTCGAAATGCTGAGATGGGGGTTTCCCAGTCGAAATGGACCTCCTCAAAGACCGGAATGAGGTTGCCTTGAGTAGCCAGTCGTTCAAACTCTTCCCAAGACGGGATCACCATGTTTGACCCTCCTAAAAACAAAAAAAGCTATGGTTAGGATCCATAGCCTTTTTAAATGTAATTTTTCGAAGAATAAGGCAGAAATAAAAAAGGCCATGGAAGCCACTGAGGCCGCCCATGGCCTTAATTCTCAATTCAATTTTTTATAATGGCACTGGGCAGACCTCCTTCTCTTTTTCTCCCGGCACCACCAACGGTTCGTGATCGAATCAAAGATAACCTTCATCTTATGCATCCCATTCAAATAGCATTTCACTTATCCCGATCCGCACTTGTTGTCAAGAATTTTGGAAAAGGCCCTGGGAAACACATTTTCGTAGCGATTTCAGGACCTCCGAACTCACAGGAGGACATCCTTTGACGAAGATCCCCCTCTCTTTCACCTTATTCGCACAGTTACCTATCAAAAGGGTTCCTTCAGGAATATTCTCCAGATATTTTCCAATGCCAATGTGAATCTTATCATCCCCCAAGCGGTGGGAGGCAAGTAAATCCTTGTAACGATGAAGAAGAACAAATAATGTTGAAAGACAGGCACTGCATGATCCTTCATCGTGAACCACGACATCGGGGAGTGAGAAAGAGAATTGGAAGGGAGGAGGCTCAAAATGCGTCTCCCATTTTAAAAAATACTTTGGTTCAATTGAAATGTTTGATAATTGGATTTCTCCTAATCCTCTTTCCCCTAACAATCTTAGGTGAGGTATTTCTTCCGGGTAAAACCCCATCAGTCGTGCAGCCACCGCATCTGCAGAAACGGGATTATTCCCTAAAACGATAAGTCCTGCCTCTTTCTTCATTCCATAGGCAGGTCCCATTCCCTCCAGTCCTGTGGTCCCATCAATGATGGCCAAATCAGGAAATAAGACCGAGGCCATATCGGATATGGCAAGATCAAGGGCCTTATCTCCTTGAGCGACTTTCCTTTCACATCGAAGTTGGTGCAGTCTTGCCTTCTCCCTTCGCCATAATAATCCCTTCATATTTTTGATGCTCAATGTCACCCGTGTATGCATATGGGTTTTCATCACAGGGATCGAGATGATATAGTCAATTTTTTTTAGGATGGAAGGGACTCTAATTCTCTTAAGGGTTTTTCCTCCGGGAACGTTGATTTCCATTGGAGCAACCTGATCCAAATCGATAAGTTCAATCCCCTTTCTCTCCGACACCTCCCTCATTCCGGTTGCTTGGAAGGCCTGTTCTACATCTACACCAAAGATACAGCTTTCACCGATCGTAATTTCACCTGCTCCTTTTTCATTCAGATGATCGATCGCAGCTTCAACCACTCCCGGATGGGTTGTCACTCCTTCTCCGGGGAGGGCCAGTCGGGCGGCATTAGGTTTGATCAAGACCCTCCTTCCCTTCAAATTCGGCAGAGGAAAATTTTGAAGCCCCTTGATTGTCGTGTGATACGGATCTATTCCCTTTAAAACGATAACCCTTGAACCCATTCGATATGACCTTCAGGCAATCCAATCAGTATGCAAAGAAGCCCCTCTAGCATCTACATTCACCTTTGGGATATTTCTCTGAACATCCCAAGGAACGAAGAAGGCCAACGTTTCGACTTCTTTAAGGAGGCCCGAATGAAATTTATTCATTAATCAATCTCTGATCTCGCCGATGATCCTGACCATCACCCGGTCGATCCCTACCATCCGGTTCATCTCCTTCAGATGGGAGGTGGTTCTGAGTTGATCCAGGGCCTCCTCCGAGTGGATACCTTCCACTTTCTTCCACCGAATATAAACACTTCTTCTATCCCGGAGGATGACAAGAGGGGGATTGACCTGATTGGTATAAATGTCATAAGTTAGATCATCCGGTGGGATGATGTTATCGAGGAGACCCAAAGCCCCTTTCTTTTCAACGGATTCTTTGAAAACCCTGAGGATATTGTTCCCTAATCCCCTTCTCCCTCTAAAAAGAGATGATACCTCTACATAGATTAGATAATAGCAAGCAATGGGATTACTGAAAAAGATCATATTGAGATGGTCTAGATTCTTCTCTTCTTCTGTATGGATTTCGAAGGGGTGAAAGAGCTCACGATCCTTTTCGGGTTTAAATTGTTCAACCTTTGTTCCATGAACTGTTCTGGTAATCAATTCATCAAGCCCTTTAAAAGCTCTAAAGGGAAAAAGGGGTTGGCTCTCTATAAAATGATCTTCCAATGTCATATCGAGTGTGCACATGATCTCTTTAAGACCGATCCTCTCGCTTTTAATTTTTGAACCGATCCTGCTGACCTCTGAGTCCGCTTTTCAACACCATCTGCTTTTCTATGACTCTTTGGGATACGACCCCAAAATCTTAATAGAAAGAACCCTCCCTCTGATATCGGATAACGCTTGATCAATCACGGGCTCTTGGGCATGACCTTCGAAGTCGATGAAAAAGATATACTCCCATGGTCTCTCTTTAATAGGCCGAGACTCAATCTTTGTCAAATTAATCCCTTTTTCAGAGAAAACTTTCAGGACAGTATAAAGAGAACCTGGAACATGAGGTATCGAGAAAAGGATCGAGGTCTTATCCTTGCCTGTCCTCTCCTGGCTTTGTTGGCCTAAAATGAAGAAACGGGTATAGTTATGGATCGCATCTTCTATCTTGGGAACTACGGTTTTTAATCCATAGAGGCGTCCTGCAAGGGGACTGGCAATAGCAGCAGCCATCGGCTCCTGCAGGGCCATTTGAGCTGCTTTCGCCGTGCTTGCGGTTTCGATCAGTGGAGTATGGGGGTGGTTCTTCCTCAACCATTTCTGGCATTGGCCAAAGACCTGTGGATGGGAATAGATCCTCTCAATCTCTTCAGAATTTCCGTTTCGTGAGAGAAGATCATGGGAAATCTTAACCAAAATCTCACCCCAGATCCTGACTTCGTATTCAATGAACATGTCTAAGGTCCGATTCACCATGCCTTCTGTCGAATTTTCAATAGGTACAACCCCGTAATGTGTCTCCCCTCTCTTCACAGCTTCAAAAACCTCCTCGATACTATCCTTAGGAAAGGCTTCGATGGAGCTTCCAAAGTATTCCAGACAGGCGAGATGGGTATGGGTGCCAGGAGGCCCCAGATATGTCACGTCGATCTTCCTCGCTAGGGAACGGCAGGCTGAGATGATCTCATGAAAGACATGAAAGATGGCTCTCTCTGGAAATGGACCGCAATGGTTTATCCTCAGACGGTTGATAATCTCCTCCTCACGCCTTGGGTCATAAACACGTAAATTGTTACTTAATTTGATTCTCCCCATCTGTGTGACGAGCATGGCCCTCCGATTTAGAAGGGAGAGGATCTCATCATCCAAGGCGTCGATCTTATACCTCAGGGATTTAATCTCTTCTTCTATTTCCATCTCCCTTGCTCCTGGGCTTTCTGACGTAAGAGATGATCCGCAAGGACAATGGCGACCATGGCCTCACAAACCGGATTGATCCTCGGAATGGCTGAGACATCGTGACGGCCTTCGATTCGGAGTGAGACAGGTCGCATCGCCTGATCGACGGTCCTCTGTTCCAGACGGATCGAAGGAATGGGTTTCACGGCTACCCGCAAAAGGATATCCGCTCCGTTCGATATCCCTCCCAGGATCCCTCCGGCATCATTCTTTTCAAAACCCATTGATCCCAGAGGATCATTACATTGAGAACCAGACATGCGGGCTACCCCAAACCCGGCTCCTATCTCCACTCCCCGGACTGCGCCGATGCTCATCAGGGCCTTGGCCAGATCTGCCTCTAATTTGTCGAAGACCGGCTCTCCCAGTCCAGGAGGGCAGCCCCGGACTAGAATCTCCACAATTCCTCCGATTGAATCTCCCTGAAGCTTGACCTTTTCAATCTTTTTTTCCATCTCCTTTGCTGCATCGGGATCCGGGCACCGGAAATCATTTCGACCGATCTCCTCCCAATCGATCCTTTTTACCCCGATCCCTCCGAGTTCCAATGTATAGGCCGTGACCTCCATCCGCTCTTGTGCAAGTATCTTCTTAGCCACGGCTCCAGCAGCCACCCTACCAACAGTCTCCCTGGCCGATGCCCTTCCTCCGCCCCGGTAGTCCCTGATGCCATACTTCGCCTGATAGGTGAAATCCGAATGACCGGGTCTGAAAACATCCTTTAATCCTTCATAGGATCCTGAATCCACGTCCTCATTCCTGATTAGAAGGGAGATAGGCGTTCCCGTCGTCCTCCCTTCGAAGACCCCTGAAAGGATCTCCACCCTGTCCCCCTCTTTCCGGGGACTCGACCCCGCTCCCTGTCCTGGTCTTCTGCGATCCAATTCCTTCTGAATCTCCTCTACCGAAAGGTCTATCGTGGGAGGACAACCATCGATCACCACCCCCAGAGCCTCTCCATGAGACTCTCCCCAGGTAGTGATCCTGAAGAGTGTCCCGAACGAATTCCCTGCCAAACTAAACCCTCCTCTCCCGTAATATAGAAAGGAGATGACTGACCACCCCGTCCACGTCCAATGCCGACGTATCTACTCGGACCTCTGACACCTTCTCATAAAAGGACTTTCTCTGAGCGATCACCTCTTCTAACTCCTCCAATGTTCCTTTCCCTGTAAGGCTTGGCCTCTGTCCGATTGTGTGGCCGTCTCTGGCCATTCGCTGAAGCAGAATCTGTACCTCGGCCGTCAACCAGATAATGAAACCATTTCGTTTGAGAGCTTGGACATTCTCAGGTTCGAGGATTGCACCTCCACCTGCGGCAATGATCAACCCGTCGCGGCCCGAGATCTCTGAGATGACCTTCTTCTCCACTGATCTGAAATAGTCCCAGCCATGACGCCTGACAATTTCCGCGATAGAAGATCCCTGACATGCCTCAATCAGCTCATCTGTATCTACAAACACCTTTCCCAAGAAACCGGATAATCTTCTGCCTACGGTGGTTTTACCCGAGGCCCTCTGTCCAATTAAAACGAGGTTCATTGATATAATCTCCCAAAAGCTTCCCAGAACCCCGGAAACGATTTACTCACGCATTGCTCTCCCTTGATCTTCACTCCCGGGACTACAAGTCCTGCGAGGGCGAAGCTCATGGCCAGTCGGTGATCCTCATGGGTATCAATCTCAGCCCCGTGAACCTTCCCCCCTTCAATCCTCAACCAGTCCTCTCCCTCTTTCACTCGTACTCCCATCTTGGTCAACTCACTCTTCAAACCATGAATTCGGTCTGACTCTTTATGGCGAAGATGACCAATCCCTTTGATCACGGTCCTCCCCCGGGCAAAGGCCGCGGTCACAGCAAGTGTCGGAACGACGTCGGGCATGCCATTCATATCGATCTCTATCCCTTGAAGCTCCTTGCCACTAACCTCTGCCCAGCCACCTCCACGGATTACCCCACATCCCATCCTTTCCAGGATGCGGAGGAATCCGGTATCTCCCTGAACCGAGCAAGGATTAAAATTCTCAACCCTCACCCTTCCCCGGGTGACCGCTGCTACTGAAAAGAAATAAGAGGCATGGGAGGCATCCCCCTCAATCCGGTATTCCTGGCTGAGATAGCGTTGACCCGATCGAATAAAAAATGTATGATTCCCTTTCCTCTCGATCTCAACACCAAATGCGGACATCGCATCCCTGGTAATATCGACGTAAGGGCTAGAAGATAGGCCTATCACCTCGATATGGACGTCCTGTTGAGCATAAGGAGCCACCATCAGAATGGCTGAAAGGAACTGGCTGCTTTCATCACACCTGATCCTCACCCTTCCTCCCCTGAGCCCTTTGGACTCCACAACCACTGGCGGACAGCCATTATACTCTTTGGAATAGGCACGAATTCCCAGCGACTCCAAACCGCTGAGAAGTTCGCCGATCGGCCTTCTTCTCATCCGCTCGGTTCCATCGAGCAGGGTGCGACCTTCTTTAAGCGCGGCCATCGCAGTAAGAAATCTCATGGAGGTACCCGAGTTGCCTAAAAAAATCGTATTCTCTTCGCCTTTTAGTCTTCCTCCCTGGCCAAGGACATGGAAAGAAGCATCTTGCCAGAAGACCGGAACTCCCATCTTTTTCAAACCTCGAACCGTATACTCCGTATCTTCACTTCGTAGAGCATTGATTAAGACAGACTCTCCATCGGCAAGAGCAGAGAGAATCAAGGCCCGATGGGTGTAGCTCTTCGAACCTGGAAGAGTGATGGAGGCATCACAATGATCAATCGGTTTAATCTCGATCATAACTCCCTTCTTTACTGACCTCCGTTCTCACCAATGCCCGATAAAGGTCCTCTTTAATCTTTCCAAGGTCAGGCCTCCTCCCTGTCCAGATTTGAAGTTGTCCCGCTCCCTGCCGAGTAAGCATCTCCAGGCCATTGATCGTGAGGCAACCCTTTTCCTCAGCCTCCCGGAGAAGCTTTGTCCGCAGGGGCCAATAGACGATATCCATCACTGTCATTCCCTCTTTTAGGACTTCTTTGGGAAGCGGGCCCTCCGTATCATAAGGATACATGCCAATAGAGGTTGCATTAATGATCACCTCTGGTTGAAGATCGCCTCTTAATGACCATGGCCAAGAAACAAACCCCAATTCCTCCGCCAGATGATGGGCCTTATCGCCTGATCGGTTAGAAATAATCACCAGGCTACCTCTTTCTCTGAGTCCAAAGCCGATGGCACGGGCTGCACCTCCGGCTCCTAAAAGGAGAACCTTCTTTCCTCTCAAATCGATCTTCTCCTCAAGCGCTTCTATGGCTCCATGCCAATCGGTGTTATAGCCGATCATCCTTCCTCCCCTGTTCAGAATCGTGTTCACAGCTTTGATCTTTCCTGCAGCCTCTTCGACTTCGTCCAAAAATGGAACCACCTCGGTTTTAAACGGGATGGTCACGCTCACCCCTCGAATTCCCAAGGCTCTGATCCCATGAATCGCCTCTTCGAGATCCTCCACTTCGAAGGCTAAATAGAGCGCATTCAATCCCATCCTTTTAAACGCAGTATTGTGGATGAGCGGGCTTAAACTATGCCGAACTGGATTTCCGATGATGCCGTAGAGTTCTGTCCGAGCATCGATCATCCCAGTTTCTCCCAGATCTCCCTCATCTCTTGAGCGGTCAACTGCCCTGGAGCAGAAGAGCGATCCCTGCAAAGCGGGGCATAGGTCCATACAGCGCCCATCCGCGGGGCAAAGACCCTGCTCATCCTTCCTTTCTCTCCCATGCAGAGGGCTACAGTCTGCTGTTTCATCTCTTTTGCAAAGGATAGAAGTGAGAGGACAGTGAAATTGTCTTCCCAGGACCTGGCAAACGTCACAATCTTGATGACGTCTGCTCCCAGCCCGGCCATACGGGAGTAAAGTCCTCTCAGTTCTCTTCGGGACGGCGTTCCCTGAAAATCATGGAAGGAGAGGATGATCCTCGTCTTTTTCTTATTTGAGATCAGGTCTCGAAGCAACGATCCTCTGCTTCTTATCTCCACATCCACGTAGTCGGCGTCCAGTGCAATGGCTTCTTCCAGAACTCTGAATCTCCTCTCCTCATCACCCCGATACTTTCCTCCCTCCTCTCTTCTCCGGTTGGTGATGATGAAGGGTTTCTGCCGGACCTTTATCAAAGTCTCCAGTTCTGGTTCTCTGAGATAATCGAGCCGGAGTTCGATGAGGTCAGCGAGCGGAGTTGCCTCTTCCACGGCTTTGGCGGCATTCTTGATCGTCCTCTCCACAATGGGAACGCAGATCCTTTCAGTCTCTTTACCTTTCGATAATCGACTCATCGATCTTGACCCCAAAATGCCTTGCCGATCCCTCCCGGTAGACTAATACCTCGCTTCCCTCTTTGAGATCGACAAGCGAAATCGCCTTTCCAGAGGGATCGGTAAGCCGGATCGTTTCTGCATTCTGTAAGATGACCGAGACGGTCTGGCCGCCTTCATCCGCTTCGACCAGAGCCAGGGGACGCCTCTCGATCTTTGCCCTTCCCACCACAGCAGGATAGCTCTTGCCCTCAAAGTTTACGACCAGCACCCGATCACCCGAACGGATCTCAGAGAGGTACTTTGTCTGGCCGTTGGCCAGCCGAATATAGGCATGAACAGGACCTGCGTTGACCCGGAAAGGCCGGGTATTGACAAAGGGATTCTCTACGCTCTCGGAATGGATGAGGAAGAGAGCCTGACTGCTATTTCCGACCAACATCCCCTCACCTAAAAGCATTGAAGAACAGGTGTCCACACAGACCCGATCGCCCAGACCCAGCGGTTCGATGTGCTTCACTCTGGCGGGGAAGAGTCTGAATCGTTCGGCCTCCCTTCTGAGAAATAGGATAATCTTTCGGACTGCATCAGGATCCGAATTCTTGATCACGATCCCATCCACACCTTTTTCAAGGATGGAGAGAGCCGTCTCTCCCATCTGAAGGCCGTCGACTTCGAGAAAGATATTATTCGTACGGCTAAGCAGATTCTCGAGAGGGATGACCGTCCAGTCCACCCCTCTGACGACCACCTTCATGGATAGGCTGAGGTTGATAATCTCTTCCTCATCCTTCTTTTCCCTGATCTCTCTCTCAACTACATCCCGGCCCAATATGAGGTCTCCGTCCTC
>CAKZKY010000204.1 GCA_937124575.1 uncultured Pseudomonadota bacterium
TGGCTAAAGATGTACCCATGGAAACCATATTCAAGGGGATCTTGCCATTCGTACTGACCATGATGATTTTTATCATTTTGATCATCGCTTTCCCGCAAATCGTGCTCTTTTTGCCCCGGCTCATCTCTTAAGTCAATAACTCCATGATCTCCCTGATATCTGTGACGAATTACCTATGGGAAGGAGGAGCAAAATGTTGATACGCCAATTGAAAAAAGAGGTGAACAAAAAAGCTCAGGAAGCTCCAGACCCAGTTATGGTTGATGTTTTTCCTGAAGTTTGATATAGATAAAAAACCATCTTGTTCAATTTGGATAGATGATCAAAAAAAGAATGTCCAGAAGGAACCATGAAAATCTTTGATCAGGTCAGCAGCATCTTTTGGCTCGTCATCTCCACAGCCGTCTTTATCGAATCCATACGATTAGGGATTGGAAAGATTCATAATCCGGGTGTGGGCTTTATGACGTTGGGGGCTTCAGGAATTCTCGGAATACTTTCTCTTTTCCTTTTTTTAAAGCCACTCTTACTAAAGAAGTGGAAAAGACAAAACCTCTTTTTTCTAAGGGGCCTTGGCAAAGAGTTCTTTTTGTCCTTTTCATCCTTTGCGTCTACTCCGTGGTCATGCCTACGCTTGGATATCTCCTCAGCACCTTTATCCTGATGACTTTCCTCTTCTGGGTCCTCGAGAGAAGAAAAATCTGGCTCGTTTTTACAGCCTCTTTCCTCAGCACGTTGATCTCCTATTTCGTATTTTCAAAATGGCTCAATTGCCAATTTCCTGATGGCCTATTTGGATTTTGAAGCAGAGAAATGGGATTTTTCGACAATATCCTATATGGTTTTCAGATCACTTTTCAACCCATCAATGTCCTTTTTTGCGGAATCGGGGTCTTGATGGGAACGCTGGTAGGAGTTCTGCCCGGAATCGGTCCAGCAGGTGCCATGGCCCTCCTCCTCCCGGCCACTTTTAAATTCTCTCCAACTTCAACGCTTATTCTGTTGGCTGGAATCTACTATGGCGTTCAATACGGAGGTTCAACAACCTCCATTCTGGTCAATATTCCAGGTGAAGCCTCCTCTGTCGTCACCTGTATTGATGGACACCAGATGGCCCGTCAGGGCAGGGCTGGCCCTGCCCTCGGGATTGCCGCTCTGGGGTCCTTCATCGCTGGAACAATTGCGAACCTTGGATTGATGTTTGTCGCTCTCCCGCTTGCCCATGCTGCCCTAAGCCTGGGCCCTCCCGAATATTTTTCGCTGATGTGCATGGGACTCATCATCGTTACCTACCTCGCACAGCATTCAGTGTTAAAGGCCATCATGATGGCATTGGTTGGGATTATCCTCGGAAGCGTCGGCCTCGATCTGATCACCGGTCTTCCTCGGTTCACTCTTGGGCTCAATGAATTAACAGATGGTGTGGGGATCATTCCTCTCGTCATCGGTCTTTTTGGAATATCCGAGATCCTTGAGAACCTTGAGGAAAGGTTGGAGAGAGACGTCTTCAAAACTCCCCTTAAAAATCTATGGCCCTCTCTGAAAGATTGGGCACAGGCCAAATGGGCCATTGTGAGAGGATCGATCATTGGATTTTTCTTAGGGATCCTACCTGGAGGAGGAGCGGTTATCTCCACATTTGTTTCTTATGCCGTTGAAAAGAAGGTTTCCAAAAACCCGGAGAGATTTGGGAAAGGGGCCATTGAAGGAGTTGCCTCTCCTGAGTCGGCCAACAATGCATCGGCTGGTGCATCGCTCATCCCCTTGCTCTCCCTCGGTATCCCTCCCAACCCCATCATGGCGATCTTCTTCACAGCTTTGATGATTCATGGGATTCAACCCGGTCCCCTTCTGATCAAGCAGTATCCTGATCTCTTTTGGGGACTGGTGGCCAGCCTCTATCTTGGAAATGCCCTTCTCCTCATTCTGAACCTTCCCCTGATAGGGATATGGGTTAAAGTGCTCAAAATTCCTTACAAGATTCTCTTTCCCTTAATCCTTCTTTTCTGTCTCATCGGTACTTACAGTATCAATCATGTCACCTTCGATCTCTATGCCATGATCTTCTTCGGAGTTTTGGGTTGGATGATGAGAAAATTTGGATACGAACCAGCCCCTCTTGTGCTTGCCTATGTTTTGGGTCCGTTGCTTGAAAATGCTCTCCGTCAATCTCTGTTAATTTCTCAGGGAAGCTTTTTGATCTTTATAGTACGCCCTATCTCTGCAGTGGCTTTGGGGATCGCTTTTCTCCTTCTCCTTTCCAACTTATTTCCTTATTTTAGAATGAGACGAAGGGAATACGAAAAATTTTAAGAATAATGGAGGTATTTTATGAAGATCGATATCTTTACCCATGTTATGCCCGAACGGTACAAGAAGGCCCTT